>JAHRXB010000302.1 GCA_019104905.1 Bdellovibrio sp. | reverse complement strand
AATGATGAACTCCTCGGATGATGCCTTCTTCGATTCCCCATTTAAAAACGACATTAACCGCCGACTTAACTGTTTTAAGTCGCCCTTTCGAATAACCCTGATTCTGCATCACCAATAGCGCGTTGCGGATATCGGCAGGAGAAATTTCTTGGCAGGTCTTATCTAAAAGTTTTTCTGTAAACTTCCGAAGAGCTGCCACATTATCCCAAATTGTCGTTGTCTGTAATTTACGGGAACCAAGAATTCCTTTTTTATGGGCGAGTTCCCATTTTACAATAGCCTCGCCCCAAGTGATTCCAGAACCCTCGCGTCTTGCTAGCTCGGCCGAACATTCGACAAGAAGTTCCCGCTCAATTGCCTGAGCCTCTCTCATTGTCTTAATTCGATTTCGCATTTTCTGAACGCGAAGTTCAGGAACGAGTTTACTTCTGATATTTACTGACACTTCATAGTAGGTTTTGCCATCTAGTTCTTTTGCTCTTATAGCCATCTCATCCTCCGTTTATCTGGATTGGAGGCTTCAATAAGACCGTCGATTTCCTCGCGGTTGAAATAATTGCGTCCGCAATACTTCCTTGGCTTTAATTGCCCCCGATGCACCATCACACGGACAGCACCTGGGGTGATTCCTAGATACAAACCAATTTCATCAGTTCTAAGCCATCTTTTAATTATCAAAGATCTAAGCTTAAGATCTGTATCGTCCATCTGATTTTCCAGAGGAAGAGCCAGAGCTTGTTCTAATATATTCATACATCTCTCCATGGGTTCGGGCAACTTGTGAACCCTATTTTTTTAAATTCACCCTGTGAGTCAAAGATGCAAATCATGTGGGTGCTATTAGTTTTTATTTGCCGACACTTCCCCCTTGAGAAGCTTGCCGATAAATTGATCCATCGTAATTTTGCCGTTTGTTTTCTGATACTCTTCGTGAGCCATATGCAGGCGATCTTTTTCGCTCAGAGTTTTATTCTGCAAGTTTTGTATATCCTCCGCACCGATAAGTGACAACCCAAGACCAATGACCTCAGAATCTCGCACTTTTCTCCCAAAGGTCTTCTTGTTAGCTTTATCTTTCAAAGCTTGCAGCAGCTTTGCCGTATCGGCATCGAGTTTTTTGAGAACATTCTTGCGCTTTATTTGGGACACCTTCTTCTCGGACGTCTTTTCTACAATTCTTTGTTCTTCCATTTCTACCTCCTTAATTTAGTTCATTGCTTTTGCTTGATCCAAAATGAGTATTTTTAAATTGAAAGGCCCCTTGATCTCCGAAAACTCGGGCACCTTTTTTAATTTTTCTCGAAATCTGTCAGCGGTACTCAAGGCCCCACTGGAAAGCCCCTTCTTAACAGCCGTATCTACAGATGGTTCCTCCACGAATTGTCCAAAGACGTTTGTTTTTCTTGGAACCAAACCATCGAAGTATCCTGCGGCAAAACTTGCAACAAAGTCGCCGGTAAAATACTCCATCTCACGAGAGTGATAATCGCCGTTAATTCCGGGTTGCCCATTACTCGCAACACCAACGCCTTTTACAGAAAAAATACGATCACCCAGGACGACCCTGTTGAAATTGATAAATATTCTTCGACTATTTGGTTCCAAATAGGACTCACCAATAAACTTAAGCCCCCGCGCCGATCCCGACTGTGCCAACGCAACCACTGGAGCCCTTTCGTCTGGAAACGCGATCACTGAGTGATCTACATAAAGATCAAAACTATCACCAACCTTTATCCCCCTAAAGACTTCAATCGATCCTTTAGCTGGAACAACCAGTTCCGATACAGTTGACTGCCTTCCGAAACCAGCTTGGTATTCTACTGGAAGATTGCCATTCGCAGGTTGAGGTTTATGGCGCAAACTTTCGACTTTTCTTGGTAGCTTCACCATTTCCTTCTGTGGTTTACTGTCTTCTACCTTAGGAGCTACAAATATCTCCTCACCTGGAAGTTCTGCTGCAAATACAGAGGCTATTAGAAATAAGATAATCATTTGGAACCCCCTTTTTCTATAAGGACAGGACTCTTCAAAACCAGTCGTCCTTTTACTTGATCATTTTTTGATACTTCAGTTGCCTTAAGACCCGTCATTGATGGGCGCCCAAAAGTATTTCGGATTTCGACAAGGTCTTGATGCTGGCTTTTAGAAGGAATCACATCGAACACAAAAACGTTTCTTTCCGGCTCACACTTAGCGATCATATTTGTTGGAAGTGAAGAATTGAGTTTTAAATTTAAAAAGAGCGTCTTCTTATCACTTGGTGAAATTTGGGCTTTTAGATCTTCACCACGCCCCACAAAAACCTCCACGAGAGCACACGGGAAAAGCACTAAAGACCCCAAACCAGGTGCAAGGTATATTCGCATCACTTGGCCACGATCAAATCGCGTGGACTGTATACGTTCTACTTGAGCAAATGAGGGAATAACGAATAGCAAATTAATTACGAATAGGAGCTTCTTCATACGAATCTACCTCCAGCCCATAGGGGTTGTCTTGAGTTCTCGGCACGACCTTCAGTTTTATCGAGACTCCAATGCGATGATCTTGTTCGTTCATACGCGAACGCTCTTTGACTAAAACCAACCCATGATAAACACCCAATTCATCGAAAGTGATTTTTTGAACCTGCCCAGTAATTTGAATAGCGTCCCTCTCAACTTTATTCTTAAGATCGAGGATCTCGGATCGTTTACTTTTCCAAAGATCATCACTCATCATTGTGGTTGTTAAACCGATGCGCTTCATGAAATTTTCCGAATCGAAATTGTAGACGTTAAAAAGAAACTTCTGAATAAACGCCACCGCCTCAGTTTTGTAGATGGGGTCAGCCTGATCTGTGACGATTCGGGTTCCGTTAGAATCAATCCCTATAATCAGGGGACGACTTGACTTCGCAAGCACTCTTAAATTTACGACAACCGAGACCAAACACAAAACGGCTGTCGCAATAAAAAGAATAAACTGGGAATTACGCTTGAAGATTTCGCGACTGTGTATTTTCATTTTGTCTTAATCCTTTTCTCTCGTACTGAATGCGAGCTTTGGTAATGCGATCTGAAGAATGGCCATCATAGTTTCTCCCTCTGGCGCCACTTGATCTGCTCGCACGGTTCTTTTCGCTAAAAACTGACTTCGTTGACCTCACTACGGACGACATTCTGGATACTCCAGACACTGCATTGGTTCCGGTCCACTTTGCCACTGAAACGGCGCCGGTTGCGGCTTGGCTTACGGCTCTACCGGCTGGGCTTTTTACCGCAAGACTGGCAAAGGTCACTGGTGCCAAGCCTTTAAAAAGTGTTATTAATAATTCGAGGCATTTTGCTCCGAAGGCATCTGTTTGGGAGTTCACAAGACTTGCGTGAACTTGATCAAATCCATACCAAATGATGGGCCATGAACTTCCAACGATGAGTAGCCCCATAAAGACCTCAAGACCAAGTCCCACACCAAGAAGAGCACTCAATAAGAAGACAATCGGTGCCATAGAACACATCAGAAGCATAAAAAATACGTGAAGGTAATAAACCACCCAGTAAAGCCCTGCGAGAATGACTTCAAGCACCCGATCCACGCTGAATGGTATAGAGTTGACATCCCAGCCCGGCGTTGATTCAGCGAAAGAGGTCATTGAATTGAATTTAGGTAAATA
>JAHRXB010000035.1 GCA_019104905.1 Bdellovibrio sp. | reverse complement strand
GGTTGGGGCAGTGAGGTTGAAAGCCGTCTGTGCGGCCATAGCAGCGCCAAGTATCGATGTAAGTGACCTCTTCATCGGCGGCGACGGGATAGTAGTAGCGATATTGAATGTGATCGAGAGTGCTCTCAACCAGACGGAAGTCGGGCGACGGCGGAGTGGCCGAGCCCTCCACGGCTTGCGGTCCTTTCTTTGAGATCTTCAATAAAAACACCCGGTACTCGGCATGGCCAAGTTGAGGGAGTAAAAAAAAGAAAGCCGATAAGAAAACTCGATATTTCACAAATCTCCCTATCGGCTTTGCGGTGGGAAACTTAATCAAAAGGTCCTGGTACTAGAATATCAGGAGTCGTGTGCGTTGCATTAAATATCGCAAGAGGTGTCGATTTAAGGCTCTAGGAGTTTGACGGTTTGGGAAGGTTTGCAATTTAGAGAGGGAAGTTGAGAGAAAGTGCCTAAGTTTTGGGCGGAGTTCTTACGGCTGTTCGCGGGCTCTTCAAAGCTTGGCCATCCGTGAGCAGCCTTCCTGACGAGCATCCAGCTCGTCAGGCCAAAAATCGTGGAGAGACCTCAGGTAAACACTCTTCTTTCCTGGCCACGACGGCCAGGAAACAGCCTTCCATGGATGGAGGAAGATCGTTTTATTGTTTCTGCTGAACAGAGGAATGGGTGTTCTTATTAGTGACTATGTTCGTGATTAGCTCTGACCGTATTTTCCACAATATGAAAGTAAGCGCGAACCAGCATTTGATAAGACTCAGGGTCGAGGGCTTGCAGATAAGCCATCTTCTCAAAGTAGGTTTTCTTCGCAATCAAGGCGGTCATGACATCTTGGACTTTCTTCATCTTATCGAAGCTGTAAAAGTCCTTGTCGTCTTTCACTTCTTTTAGAACATCCGCGATGGCTTTATTGTCAAAAAGAACATGAACACCCATGGCAGAATGAGAGAGCAAAGCCTCCATTCGTTCCAAACTTGTCTCTTCTATATTGACCAAGAGCGCCTCCTTGGCAGCTGCTAGTTCCGATGGTGAGGAATAATTCTATATGTTGCAAGACCAAAAATGCGACTATGACGGGGCTTGTCGTGTGGGTGCTTTTTCTAGTTGTTGGTGATCGGGAATGTCTCGATAATAGAGAATGAGGGATACTGACTATGGCGAAAACAAAATCTCGGGCACAAAAGAAAACAACCAGCTCTTCAGAGAAAGAGTACATCATTGTTGATGAAGCGGCAGGACTTATTTTCGAGTCTGAAAAGGAGTTGTTAGGCTATTTTCAAGGCGCCATCAATAAGCTTGAAGAAGAGTATCAGTCATTAAGGGCTCCGGAAGATTTTACGGATGAAGAACAAATTGCTCGCGAACACTTCTTGGAGGCCACTCTGGACGAACCGGATGAGGTTTGGTTGGATGACAAGACCATGGAGGACTTTGCCATCTATCACTTCATTAAATCTTTCGAAGAGGGGGCCGAGAGTTTCAAGTACGTAGCGGTGTCCTATGTATCGTCGGAAGATGAGTACCCCACTTTTGTCTTTATCCATTTCCCTACAAAAGACAGCCGCGTATGGCAGAACTATCAACGAGGCGAGTTGGTCTACGACAAAACCTATGAAGAAGTGTCAGGCGGTTCTATTGAAGGGGATGCCTTGGGGGAGGGAGATCCTCTTGCCATGGGGCTTTATATGGCCATGTTGAAAGTGCGTGGTGATAAAGACATTCCTCAGGATCAATTTCAAGATTTTGCGGCTCTTCGCGAAGAAACGATCGAAAGCGCAGATGAGATCTGGCGCAAGAATGATCTGGACGGGAATGTGCTGGTCAGTTTTATCAAAGAATTTCCCGATCACGAGACAGCCAAGGATTTGGTTTATATCGCCGTCACTCAGGAAGATGAGAGTTCTAATGTTCATTCACTCTTGTTTTCATTCCCGACGACGGATCCGACTTTAGTGGATCGTTATCGTCAGGGCGAAAACCTGCAGGCCGAAGAGGTCAGTCAGGAATCCGCTCATTAGAAGCAAAAGTTATTAGTCATGGACTGGAACTGAGATGCTGAAAAGCCTTGGTTTGCATAGTTTTTCAAGGGGTGAAGATCTTGAAGAACTTGCGCACGTGCCACACCGGAAGACTCATAAGCATAGTCTGCAGGGTTTGCGTAGAACAAGGGAAGAAGCGCATCGGCTTGGCTAACAGCTTTGTTAGTCGATACGCTGTAGTTTGTAATCTTCAAAACATCGTATTCACCATTCGCATCCTTAAGGTCTACTAAGATAGTCACGTTGGCAAAGAAGGTCGCGGCATCTGAATAGCTCATGTTCTTAGCAATGGCAGAAACATCACTCCAGCGAAGGGTGTTCTTCCAGCCAGTGATCGCTTGGCCATTTGTGGGGTTTACCAAGATGAATTTGAGAGCTGTGCTATCCAAATAAGTGTTGCCACTTGAGTTCGCAAGCCATTTCCACATAGCGATATATGTTGTGCTCTCTTCGAAATTGGAAGGAAGGGCAGTCAGACGAACACTAACATAGTCCATGCGAACTGTGTTTGAAGAGTCCGTATATGTTTTAAGTTTGGCACTGATTTCAGTTCCAGTTACTTGGTTACAGTAGGCAAGCGGTTTGGAAGAAGTAGATGTATCTGTTGAGCGACTTGAAAGATCCGATGTCCCTACGGCATTTTTTGAAGAACCACAGGCAGTTAAGAAAGAGACTGCGGTGAGTGTAAGGATCGTGGTGATGAGTTGTTTCGAATTTTTCATAAAGCCCCCTATGCCATACTCTAAAGCAAGGGGGGTGCCATATATCATAGTGGGTCGCATGGAAAAGCTCGGTCATTTCAATAGCTTAATTTATTCCACAATCTCACACTAAGACGTTCTCAAGGTGGGGCGTCGAACTTATTGAAAAGTGCCGTGCCGGAATCAACAATCTTCTGACGATCATCAATATGTATGCGGATACAATGCCCGTCGCTCCTGTCTAAAAAGACTCCCAACCGTGGATGGCGTCGTCATCCGACTGGCAGGAAGGATTGATCGCAAAATGAGGGCATTCGACAAGGGCCTTGTATCTTTCCCCATGCAGATCATCAAAGATGAAAACTCCACGCGTGTAACCATTCGGTCCGGTATAAAGCCCTTTCAGAGCGACGATGGCACCGTTTTTTTGTTTGCCGTTGATGGTGCCAGGGCACGCATCGGAGCGATCTTCAGTAAGAACCGCTTCGACGACTTCAAACTCGGAGTTTTGATTCATACTCACTGTGCGAATTTCATTGTTGGCAATCTCGATCGGCTGCAGAAATTTGTATTTAAGGTTGTTCTCGCGAGTAACAGCGGGGCCGTAGGCAAGGCAAGTCACCAGAAGAGTTGACGCCATTAGCGACATTGTTGACCTCTTTGTTTGAAAGTTTCTCCCCAGCGAACTGCGGGACTCCAGGTGGAATCTGAAACAAGATGATTGTCGATCATTTTAAGAAACAACTCCCAGGCATCTGTCGCGCGAAGACCTGTCAGGACTGGGCAGCGTTTTAAAAGCTCTTTGGCGTCTTTGATGTCGCCCAGAGCATCAGGGATATTGTATTCATTTTTTCGCCAGTACATCAGATCATTGAGTTGGCCATAGGCTTCACGCAATCGAGCATCTCGCTTCGTCGTCGCGTGTTCATCCATCAGGTCAGCGGAAAGGCAGCGCCCACCATTGTTTTGAATGGCTTTCCAGGCATTAGTCACTGCATCCACACGGCCTTGCCAAAGGTTGCAGATACTTTCAATGACCACATCACTGCGCTCATCAATCGTCGGTGGGCGCAGGCGTATTTGACGACGAATGGTTTCATGCCACTGATAGATCTGTTTGCGGGTCGGGCGAATCTGAGGGCTCCATCCGGCGATTTCAAATTGTTCAGGGCTTGCCAAAGAGGGGGTTCTGGCTGTTTTCCAGGCGCGGAATCCTCCCAGGCGACTGATCGGCCAGGAGTAAGGATTTCGTGTCGTGATTAAATCGCGGACTTTGCTGGGGGTTGTGGAGTACAGGGTTCTGATGAATCCATTTTCTTCAATTTGGATAATGGTTTCTGCGTGTCCGCCGCGTGTTCCAACAATGTTTTCGTCTTCGCGGCTTAAGGTGGGATTTACAAAAATAATTCCAGGGCGGAAAGTTTCGCGGCTGATTTGCACGGGGTAGGTGTCATATCCCAGGGTTTGGGTGCTGGTCAGATCCGAAACATGACGAATGAAGCGGTGGACTTTTTCTTTAGCGGATAAACTGTCCCAAGAAGTCATTTCATTGCTTAAGTTGGGTCGCATGTTTTCAATATTTGTGAAATTCACCGGCAACGAGTTTTCATAGGCAAAGATGATTCGTGCCGCATACACAGCATCGGCACAGTCTGTGGGGATGCCGTACCAGGCGCTGGAGGGATTAGAAAAAATGTCGTACTTGAAGGTGTCTTTGATCCACTGAGAGTACTGCTCTTCATAAGCTTCAGACCAAGTGTTGGTGGCATCCCAAACTTTAGCTTGGCCGTGGATGGAGAGCAGTAAAAGAGCGGATAAAAGGAAAGCCTTCATAGATAAACCTATAAAACATCCACGGACAGATTTACTTCCGTCATATAAAGTTCATTGGGTCGGAGGTCTGTTGAAGCCTCTTTGAACTCATAAGTGATTTCACAAAACCGAGGAACCTGTTGCGGGGCTCGGGAGTTTAAAACCAAAGAGGTTTCTTTGAGAGTCCCATCAAAAGGGGCCCAGTTGGTGACATAGTAATAGTCCGTCAGTTCGGAGTTAGGACTTGTTTCGTTGGATTTTCTGGCATCGGATTGTCTGTTGCGCAAGTCACAGGCCGTGGTGATGCGATAGTAAAGGTTCGCCATCTTTGCATAGGCAGTCATGGAGTGATAAACAGAGGCGATCACGCTATACTCTTTTTCAGTCAAATCATCCTTGCCCTTTTTGTTTGCCACGGGACCCAAATAACAAACGTGAATTTTGTAACCCACACCCATCTGTTCAGTTGTGAATGCCAGCTTCAGATCCGTGATTTTTGCGGACCATTGTGCTTGGCTTGTGAGGGGGGACAGGGAAGATTCACTCAAAGAGAATCCACCACTCACGACTCTCCAGGGCGAGTTCGCATTTTTAGTGAGATCTTCATAGGTCAGGCTGCCCATGATTCTTCCGATGGAGTTTTCTGCCGGCGTCGCTGTTAAGCTGACATTGCACACATAGAGATCATCGGAGTTTGTGCTGTTAAAGCCCACCTGAGAGGCCTGAGCTGTTCCGGTGATAGATAGTAATATGAAGAGTAGAGTGGACTTCATCATGGCTAAGGCTCACAGGAATATCTAGGAAGAGTGGGAACCTGGCGATCCATAATAATTCCCATAGGGGATTCTTTAACGACATGAATTTTTTTAAGATCGTAAATTCCCGCGCTGCTCATCCCGCCGATTTGGAAGTTGGCCGTAAAACGATTCCAGAACTTTTGTTTTCCCGGCACAAGACAGGAACCATGACTGGGGTCGCAGATTTTCGAATAGTAGGTTGGCCACAAGCGGGTGGCACCCAGCTTTTTGAAATAGCTTAAAGACATTTCAAGGTCGCTATTGATGTCACCGGAGGAAATATCAGGAAGACCCATCAAGCTGGGAAGTCCGGTCAAATTTGTGAGAGCTTGCAGGGAAGGAATGGAATCCAAACCAGCGACTCCGTTGGCGCCCTTAAGATCAATCAAAAATTGTTCAGCCTGGGACAAGAAGATATAGAAGTCCTCGAAGGGATCATACATGGTGACGATGACCTTGTAGTTGTCACCAGCCTTGAAACCTTCTCCGTCAATAGTATGTTGAGGAAGACGCAAAAGTCCTTTCCAGTTTCCTTGGGCGATGCCGCCCGTTGTCCAACCATCGACAAAACTTTTCTTGCCGGAGGCGTCGATTCGATAGATCTCGATTTCAGCGGCAACAGGGATGTTGTAGGTCGATGCTCCTGCGCAAAGGCCCTCTTTGCAGAAGGGTGCATTCATATTGTCGACGGACAGATACATATCCAAATCCACGCGTTCAGATCCTGAAGGACGGAAGCGCAGTTCACCGATATTCATTTCAGCCTCATACGTCGCCGGGAAGCGAGGAGCCTCCATACCCAAGTCGTCACTCAAAGGGATGAAGTTTTTCGGTGCCTGAAGAGTAAAGCGATAGCGTGAAGATCCAATAGGATCGACTTCCGTGCTCATACCCGTATCGTCGCCCGTAACATAAGAGTTCAAAGACGCTTCGATGTCTCCGAATTCAAGTCCCAGTTCGCGCATTTTTTCCAGGTTGGCGCATTGGGATTTAAGCCCCATGGAGATCGCCAGGTTGTAACTGGGGTTGATTTGCAGGAAGCAGTAGTCACCTTCCATTTGCACCATGCTGGCTCCCATATTGGTGACCTTGCAGAAAGGTTGGAAGGCATTGTAGCGCAATGGACGGCCACTCATTTCGGCGACCGTGATGAAGGTGCATTCTTTAAGGAACTGATGTTGTCTTTTTACCAGAGATTTCTTTTGATTGTGATCCAACGGCTTCGAGAAAATAGGGTTCTCGATGCGACAGACTTTGTCGTTGGGAATCTCACCATCAAGAGAAATATCCGCCACGTCTGAAACCAGACCGGGCATAAAAACACCCTTACTGAGCATTAAAAATTTACCGGCGCTCTCAGTACACTTGTCTATAGTTTGAGGAAGGAGAGTCGAACCGACTCCGTCGCCATAAACCCGAACGGCAGGAGCCTCATCGAAATTTAAAGCAAAGCTGTGTTTCATGTCGCGGGAAGCGCGGCAGGCGAAAACTTCGCCCGCCGTCATTAGCAATCCGCCCAAAAGGAAGAGGAGTGTTATTTTATTTGTTTTCATAATCATTTCTTCCTTTCGGGAGATCCATTAGGTCGCGAAAATCGAGTCTAAATTAAAGAGCTTCTTCGATTTTAGTGTATGTACACATCTCCGCACCGTGACGTTGCCACTGTCTCAAGTTCTTAAGAGCAGAAGAACCAGCAGCTCCGTTAGTTTCTTTGAAAACGTAACGGATACGGCAGAAACGTGGAGTTTTAGTGTTTGTAGAGATTGTTGTATCAATCAAGTTCGCAGCAGATCCAATAAGAGGAGCATTGGAAGCGTAGAAGTAGTCGCCGCCACCTTCAGAAGGATTGTTCCAGTTAGAGAAAGAAGCCTCATTCAACAATGTGTTGTAGTTACCTACGCCTGCAGTTGAACCGTTGTGTGCGAAATCATAAGTTCCAAGACCTTGAAGATCGCAAACTGTGAAAGCTTGAACAGTCAAACCAGCAAGAGAAGTGTACTTAGGACCTGTCGCAGGATTCATAGACAATCCGCCTTGGCCGTTGTTGTAACCGTTGCTGTCAGGGTGGTTGTCGCCAGGATTTACCGCGTTAGCGATGAAATCTGTCGCAGAAGCCTGAGCCAACAAACTGAAACGAGCATTTACGCCGTCAGCGAAGTACTCAATTTGAGGGCCACGATAGCAGATATCCACGAAGTACTCTGCACCGTAAAGCTCAGAACCCAAGTTAAAGCTAAGTTCTTTGATACGAGTTGCAAAAGCATCAGTGTGACCAACCAATGTTTCGTAGTTAGCTGCACCAGCTTGTTTTGTTGTTGCAGACCAAGAGTTGCTCCAACCAGCGGGAGTGTAAGAATTTTGAGTTTGAACAGCAGGATTCCAAGTGTTGTATGAACCCTTCATGTAGTCCATAAGATACTCACCACCGTTGTTGTTAGTACAGATACAACGAGTGTGGCACACGCCGCTAGAGCAATCCTTAGCGCCAGTTCCAGGAGTACAAGCAATCTGTGTATCCTGGAAGTAGCAAGCCTGATGAGTCGTAGCCTGGTGTCTCAAACCAGCATTACATGCATAGATGTCTGGTCCAGAGCTGAATGTTTTGAATTTGAAACGCAAAGAAATCGCGTTTGCATTTTGAGCAGCGATGAAAAGCATTGCGGCTGCTGCAAGTTTCATGATGTTAGTCATTGTGTTCTCCTTTTGATCTAACGTTCGTTTAAGGTTTTGTTGTTAAATTCGTAATTCCAACTTGCGTCTGGGGACTGTACTCCAGAACATACATGCCCTGGTTATACTGTCCGATCCCTTCGCAAATAATGTATTTAATCTGTACCGGTTCGTTATTTAAGTTTTTGCCCAGAACCACTAAGGGCTGCGCGCTGGATGTGGGGCAAAGACTTTGAAAACGAGCCAAAACGTCGGCGTTATCCACTGCTGAGTAGAAGTTGTAGATACTGCGAGCGGAAATGAAGATATGTTCCTTTTGAAAGACTTTTCCAATTTCTGCCGTCGGAACGATTTGTTTCGAGTTGCGATAAAGGCGATTGATCTCGGTAAAGACCGTGCGCAAAATGGGATTGGCCGTGCCCAAACAGTTAAAGCACAGCTCCTGTTCTTTCCAGCAAGAATCTTTGGTCTGACAAACCTGCTGGCAAAGAGTTTCATCAGGACGACAGGACAAAGTCACTGCGTCTTGAAACTCTCCTTTGGGACCGATGGCGATTTGAGAATTTACAGTCCAAGCGTGGGCGGTTTGGATCGTGATGAAGCTGAAAAAAGAGATCAGAAGTTTATGCAGCATCTTATTTCCCAATCGCATTTCTACAAGACTTATGGAAGCCGTTGATGGAGTAGACTTTAAAGTTTTCAAGCTTTCTTTCGTCGCAAGAGAATCTGACAATAGTTTCACCCTGACAGAGATCCGATTTGATCCAAGCCTCTTTCTGAGTGGAGTTGATCATGTTTTCATCTTCGCGCATATAGACGCTATGAACTTTGGTGTTGTAGCTTTTTTCGAAATAAGCGGCGGCTTTGCTGGCACAGATATCTTTAAAACACTTCAAACCCTGCCCCAGTTGATCAACACAATATGAAGGGATTTGGCCGTATTTTTTGTAAACTTCAGCGGCGTAAGCGGCGTTGACGTCCCAGGACTTGGGAATGTTTACGGTATCTTTTTTAGCACTAAAGTACTTATTAAAAGTTCGGAACATGTAGACAACGAACTTCGCAGGATTGAAGGCCCCTAAGGTTGCGGCGGAAGACGCTGACGCCATGGCAGTAAAGTTCAAAGTACAACCGGCGCAGAAAGAGCGCGAGGTTTTGGCACCATTGGCAAAGTCGCTGGGGTTGTTGGAGATAACTTCGTTCGCCTGTTTCCCGTCGCAATAGTTCATAGTCACGCCGGTGAAAGAATAGAAATTATAATTTTTAAGACCGTTGTTGTTCAGAGCGATCGCACAAGGGGCCCCCAGAAGCGGGCCGAAATCGGCAACGATCGAACGCTCGACTTTTGATTTTTCAAGGCGAGGATCGTACTTGATAACGCCATCTTGCATAAGCTGCTTGAAAGATGTGACTTTGGGTGCGGAAAAATTAACGTCGATATAGATGGGCAGGATATTCCAGCCAAACAGGGCGGTATTGGCCAGATCGGTATAGAACACCTTGTTCATACGCTGTGTTTGGAACCAGGGATCATACATTTTGCAGGTGGCTAGCTCTGAATAGGGATTAAACAGATTGGGATCAGAGGTTTTTCCCGCCAAGGGAATGAGAGCGTCGGCATAAGTGGAGACGGCATAGAGATCCACCATGCTCTTCACCATCAAGCGAGTGCAGTCTACGGAATTATAGCAGATCACTTGTCCAGGAGTTCCATTCGCATTTTTCCAGGACAACATCGGCGTTTGATTGCCCGCCGAGGGAGTGAACTTGGAGGCTTCATCATCCTTCAATTGCAGCATTTCTTTGGCCCAAGGAGCGAAGCCAGACTTGTTGACAGTGTATCCTGATTTATTCCAGAAATTTTGTTTTTCAAGATCGTTGCAGTAAGGAAGAACTTGAGAAGAAACGGCTTTGAAAAATTCGACATGATCGTTCAAAGAGCGTTTTTCTGAATACTGCATCTGAGTCATGTTTTTTAACTGAGAGATTCTTTCGATATCAGACTTTAAGAAATCCAAGGTGTCATCCGCAGCCAGACGGATTTCGGTGCACATATAATAAAGCTCATTCATCATGTTTTCAGAAGAGCGATGGGCGGTGAGTTCAGTCATGACAGTCTTGCCAAGGCCGGCGGTGCCGATTTGATCTTGGAGGATATTCAGGTGTGTGATGGCATTTTGATATTTGGTTTTCATCAATCCGCGGGATTGAACGACATTTTTGCGGAAGTTAGACAACCACTCTTGGGCACTGTCAAAAGATTGTGTTCCCAGGAAGTCATTATTGACGCCGCGAACTCCCTTTTCCAGAAGTTCGGCATCGGTTCCAACGGGAACTGTGTCGAACAGTTCGCTGTTTTGAGCGCCAGTGACTTTGGCGAGCTCGCGAATGCTGTTCGAGGATAGATACTGGCTGTCGCAAGACGGTTTTGTCATGCTTTTGCAGCCATTGGGAACCAACAAGATCGATTCTTCCAGGGCGATCGACTTAAAGATCCGCCCGAAGGAAGGACTCATAATCTCTAACTCGTTGGTATTGCGCCATGCCCATGAAAGGTAAATTTTGACGCTGTTCCAGAAGTCAAAGCCTTGTTGATTCAGAGTACTTTGATTGGTTTCCCAGTCGATTTGCAAAGTCACAAATCGATTGTTGAGTTTGTCATCGGCATCAAAACAGCCGGTCAAATAGTCTTTTTCATTGAGGTAGGCGACGGCCACATCTTGCAAATTAGCTTGAGTGACTTCGGCATTGTGAAGCTGCCCTTGAAGTGGCGAGAATTTTTTAATGTAGTAGCAGCCCAGGCGATCTTTGGAGGCATGCAAGGGGAAGTTATTTTGAGTGAAGCGGTCAAAATTCAGAATTTCAGAGCGTTGGCCGGCACGACTCCAGATCTGTGCAATATAGTTGCTGACATCTGCGCAGTTGTTGTTTTTTGTTTCGCAGTTATTAGAAGCGCTGAGGTATTTAGGCAGATCCGCTGTTTTCAGATTGGCTGGCAACAGGGGGAGATGGCCGCGAACCAACTTATTCATTACATTCAAAGTCATGTAGGCGACGGAGAGACGGAACTCTTTCATGGCCTTGTTGGAGTATTCTTCGGTATTCAAACCGCGAAGTTTGGCGATGGAATTGGCGGTTTTCCCCGCGTTGTAGCCGTCAATCATGACAAAGATCGACGAGGTTGGCTTTTCAGAATCCAAAGCACATTGGGCTCTGTTGGTGAAATGCAAAGGACTCAAGAGACTGGTTTGATGAGCAGGCACCTGCGCCCAGGAAGTTCCTGTCGCAGAGAGTGTCATCATTGTTAGAATCAAAACCAGTGTCTTCATGAGTCCTCGAGAATCTTTCGCTTAGTTATTTGCTTTACAGTTATCAACTTTGTTCAACATGGTGGTGTAGAACAAGATGACCGTTTGATCCGCCGGGGAGAAGTTACGCTTTGTAGAACCGTCGGAGTTCACCATGTTGTACATGTAGGTGTTCACGAAGCGATAGACGGAGGGAGTAACACGAAGAGTGGATTGGCAAGTGTAAGTCTTGTAAGTCACAGTGATACCCGCATAGTAGTCACTTCCGTTTGCGCCGTGATTTTTACCATCAGTGCCGATGTAGAAGTTATTGCCGGTTCCGTTGGGAGTGTTGCCGTAGCCCACTTGGAAGCTGACAGTCCAGCCTTCACCAGTGCTATCCGTACCTACGATGGAACAAAGATTTCCACGACAAGCGACCGCCATCTCGTTTTCAATTTTTCTTTGGATTTCAGATTCACTGTAGTGTGGATTCGGGCGAGGATCGTATTCAGGGCTTCCACCGTCGAATTCATCCGCATTGACAATAGTAGACAACAATACCACCGCTAAAGCGGTGCTAAGGAATTTCAAGTTCATTTTTCTCTCCAAATTTTGAAGCCAAAGGGCATGGTCGCTGACGTTCTGTTTTTCATCCCACCGGCTTGATTTATTAAAGTGAGTGCTTTGTAGATTATTTTTTAGAAATTTAAAAGAGGGATTTCTTGGTTGTTTTTTTTACATCACCCATTGAGCCTAGATGGGAGCGACTAGATTTTTGACAGATTTTTGCTCCCAGAGTGGGGACACGGGGGGCGTAGGTAAAAATTCAGTAAACAGTCCCATCCTTTTAAGATGCTGTAACCTTTACGGAATATCCGGAGTGTAGGGCCGAGGATCGGAGGCAACGGAAGCAGAATTTCGGTGTTGAAATGGATCTTCTATAGAGGCCCATACGGTGGGACCGTACGGCGCACGAATTTCTCAGGTGATTTTCCAACCTAGGTAGCCTGTAAAAAATGGTTGTTTTTATGTTTCTCAGATTTGAGCTGTGTGAGAATGACTCTCATACCGATGAAGTATGGAAGGATTGGGGAGAGCATGACTCTCCCCCAAAAAGCGTGAACTACTCTTTCTTCATTTTTGCATTCAAGGTCATACCTGAAGCCAAAGAACTGGTGACTTCAACATAGGCACCCTTTTCAAGATCACGGGTTGTGAGAGTCTTGAAGTTGATATCGAAGTCAGCCGTTTTGCTGCGATCGTCAGGACAAGAAAAAAGTCCTTTGAAGATTCTGTTTGTTCCAAAACCGCCTTCGCCCCAGTTGCTTTCTTCTTTGAGTTGGTAAGTGCCGTTACAAACTTTGCCGGCGTGGTCGTCATAAAGGCGTTGAATCTCAAATTGTTTAGCGTCGATCACGACCAGGCGAAATTTTGCCGACTTGTTGAGTGCCTTCGCTTCGATATTGTAGCGTCCGACAAGGGTGCTTGGTGTGATGTCTGCGGCCCAGACACTGGTGCCTAATAAAAGAGTTGCTGCAAAAAGAATAACTGATTTCATGGAAGTTCCTCCGTGGCGTTGAGTACCACAAACCGTGACGGAGGCTAAGTAATTTCAGCGATTCTGCCGGAAATTTAATCGACAAGGGTTGGCAAAACGTGGATTTTCCGGGGTTAGCGAGCGTTGGAGTACTTAAACGGAACCTCTGCAAAGGCCCAGTAGATGTACGTGCCGCCGGAGATATTAGGGTGGGAGCCTCCACCGGCGCGGAGTTTAAAGCCATTGCCGACGAAATCTCCAAACTGCGCGGCGGTATTTTCTGTGTTGTTCATGTTGGGCCAGAGAGATTTCCAGGCGTTGTCTATATTCCAGGGATTGCGAGTGCTGTCCAGAATACTCCAGTCACTAG
>JAHRXB010000192.1 GCA_019104905.1 Bdellovibrio sp. | reverse complement strand
ACTTGGGGAAGGTCCAAGGGTTCTTAGGGTGGCGACGAAGTGAAAAATGGGCTGAGGCTTGAGTGAGATCCCCACCAATCAGGCTGAGTCGAAAATCTCCAAAGCTTCCATCGGCGCACGGATGTTCTTTACTGATATGGGTTTTGGCCTCGTGAGATAAGCGATCTAAACAATTGCGATAGCTCAGCTCTGAAAAGAATGAATCGGTGTGTTTTTGCAGACGTCCATTTTTTTCAATCCAGATGGAGTTAGGGCCATTGACTAAAATTTCTGTCACATCCTCATCGGCCATGGGCACACACAAGGGTCCCCAGGACGCGATCTCGTCACGAATCCTCATTTCTACAGGCGCCGTGGCATTCTTGGTGTGATGAGAAATGATTTGCTCTGCTTTTTGAGAGCGAAGTTGACTTTCCTCTTCCGACGACAAAAGAAACTCATTGAGCGGAGTTTTTTGAATGTCTTCTTGGATAAGATGAAAGAGTTCCTTGGCGGTGTTTATCATAAAGACTCCTTTTGGGGTTGGAGATGAGTCATTTCTTCGTTATCTTCGCCTTCTTTGAGGATGGTGGGGCGTACAAAAATAACCAATTCAGAGCGGTTTTCTCGAAAGTCCTTGCTTGCGAATAAAGCCCCGAGAACAGGGAGACGTGAAAGGAATGGAACTCCTTCCGAGCTTTTGCCGTCTTCACTTTTAAGAAGTCCTGACAGAGCAATTGTTTGCGGGCGAGTCAGATCGAAGTGACTGGAAACACGGTTTGTAAGAATTCCGGGAATATCGTCGACTTTCCGAGAATCATCAAGAGTCGTGACTTCGGTTTCGACGGAAAGACTGATTCTTCCCGCGGCATCTGCCTTGGGTTTGACCCGAAGAAGGATTCCATATCTTTTCCAGACGACATCCTGAGCTTTGAAATTTAATATTTTTATCGGAAACTCACCACCAGCGAGAAATTCAGCTTCCTTGCCGCTGCGACAAATAATATTCGGACTGGCAAGAATCTTTCCATAACCTTGAGCTTCCAAGGCGGTAAGATTGAATGGCAAGTCATCCAGAGTCTTTTCCCCGGTTCTAAGAATTTTGGCGGAATAGCTGGAGGGCCAGCGCAGTCCGTATTTCAAAGAGAGGTCTCTTTTAATTTCGGCCACGGTGATTTGAACTTTCACCGTCGGAGCCACATCAAGACTGTTTTCGTCGCGAATGACGCTTACGCCAAAGGGACTTAATATTTTCTGATATCTTTTGAGAGCCAGTTCTGGCGCGCTCACCCGGATCTCTGGAAGAGGCGTAAAAATAACGGTTTGCGGTGGTACTCGGGATTGATCAAAGAGATCTTGAAAATATCTTTGGGCCTCTTCCTGAAGTGAGGAGGACAGGCGGGCTTGCATTTGATAAGAAAAGGACTTGGATCTTGCAAAGTCCGCAAGTTTTATCCAGTCCTGCAGACGGTAAAGTTGTCCGTTGATTTGTAGATCCCCCTCGGCCACGGAGGTCGAAAGCCCGACAACTCCTTTTAGATATTTTTGTAGCTCCTCAAACGAGCCCGTTTTGGCTGGATGGAGGACTTGAATCTGAAAGTTCGTTGAGCCCATTTTTAATAGAGTGCGACCCTCTTTGAGTCCCTTGATGATAAGTCTAGAACCAGCTCCTTCGGCTTTCAGGATGTCTTTATCTTGAATCCAAACAGAGGAGGTGCCCGGGAGTGAAAGAGTTTTTTCTTCCCCCAAGGAAAGGGTGAGATTTTTAGTTTCGGCAAAAGCAATAAATGGAATGGTCAGAAGGAGCGCAATAAGTGTTTTCATGCCCAGGAGCAGAGCAATTCTTGCGCGGCATTAATTTAAATATAGGAACGGCTCAAAGGCCGGGAACCGGACGGAATTAGCCGACCGGCAACTCAAAGAATACCATCACACCCTGATCTGTATTTTTAAACTGAAGGGTGGAGTGGTGTGACTTTAAAATTGACTGACAGATAGTAAGCCCCAAGCCCATGCCTGTGGAGTGGTGCATGACATCTTCGTCGATATAAAAAGGTTTTGTGATTTTATCAACGACTGAAGAGGGGAGGTGAGGCCCCTTGTTGTGAACCACAAAGCGCAACTGAGATCCGTTGCGAAGGCTTTCCACATGAATATCGCTGCCATCATCACCAAATTTTGCAGCATTGTGAATTAAGCGCATGACTACTTGTTTGATGAGGCGAACATCCGCCTTCACATGGATGGGCTCAAGTTTGCTGACAATTTTTTGGTGCTTTTTGGAAAGGAGATCCAGGAGCTCTTTGCTGAGCCCCTCGTCGAATCTTTCAAAAGCGGTGCTTTGCATATCGATTTTAAGCTGATTCGTTTCTGCTCGAACAATTAGAAGAACGTCTTCAACAAGGCTCTTAAGGCGCTCCGCACTTTTGGTGATTCGATTCACCATCAGTTTGTCTTCCTCGTTCAAATTGGACTCGGCCAACAGGGAAGAGAAACTTAAGATCGAGGTGAGGGGCGTTTTCAATTCATGATTTATCAGAATCATGAAATTGGATTTGGCGACGTCTAAACTTTTTAGTTCTTCCAAAGCTTTTGCCAGCTCTGCATTTTTTTGCTTCAGTTCCTGTCCTAAAGCGAATCTTTCAATGGCATGCTCAACAGTGTTGGAAAGGTCTACAGGATCCCAGGGCTTCGTTAAATATCTAAAGATCTGTCCTTTGTTGACCGCCATGATAACGGACTCCAGATCGGTGTACCCTGTTAGAAGAATGCGAACCGTCTCAGGATGAGAACTTAAAGTTTTCTCTAGAAATTCGACGCCAGTCATTTCGGGCATGCGCTGGTCCGTAATAATAAGAGCAATGGGTCCTGGATTTTGGTCTAGAACCTGAAGTGCTTCTTTTCCCGAGGTGGCCTTTAGTACGGAATATTTCTTTCGAAATAACCGTTCGAGGGCATCTACGTTATCTATTTCATCATCTACACAAAGAATTGTGTGCTTCGCCATAAAAGGTAGTGTAGGATTTGAAAATGAGCAGTGCAAAGGAATTTGCACGGGCCCGGGTGTTGTCATGGATGATGACCAGGAAGGGACGTGGAAATATGCTGGACTACAGTCTAGTTTCACATTCTTTCAACAATTTTGCTCAGAAATGAGTCAAGTCTGCGTCTTTCCATGACGATCAGTGAAACGGTAGAAGTTTTATCCTTTTCAGGAGATCGTGTATGAAATTATGGATGCGCATTGCAGTTCCCTTCACAACCGTGATGAGTTTTGCAGTCGGGGTTCAAGCACAGCAGTGGGGAACCGGAATGTACGGCGGCATGCAAGCCTGCCCTTACAATTACTCGGCTGCTGCGGGTTCTTCAAGCTACCTAGATGAAATCAAAGAAGCGCAATCTGCAATTCGCGAAGCTGAAAAGCAACTCCGCTCTAAGAAAACCGAAAAGAAAAGACTTGAAAAAGGCATGGAGCGATCTCGCCGAGATGTCGAAGATGTTGTTTCTGAAGACTTCACCGAATTCATGTTTGAGCACATCGAGAACAACGTAAGTTGTAAAGAGTATAAAGGCATGGCCGGAAGTGATGAGTTCATTGCTGGTGGCCAAGAGGGTGAGGCCGCAGTTCAAGCTCCGGCATCTCGTGAGGTGCGTGGCTTCTCAATTACCGAGTGGACTCGTCTTTGTGATCAAAATAAGAGCGGCTCCGTTTCTGCGACAGTCTGTGATGGAAGTCGTTTCCGTCAGACTGAAAAAGGTAAAGCCACGTCTCAAGACTGTAAGAAGGGTCTGACGGATTACAGAAAAAGCTATGCTCAATCAAACAAACTTCAGCGTGAAATTGAATCTCTCGAGAATCTCATTCGTCGAAGCAAAGAAGACATCCAAGATGCTCGTCAAAACTATGCTGACGAACAACGTGAAAAACAGCGTGACCAGCTTGAAGGTGGAATCTGTATTGACTGTATCTCGCAAGGATCTGGTTACACTTATCAAAAACGTGAGACCGACTGGGGATCTGTTGTAGGAAATATCGGATTAGGTCTTGCTGCGACTTACATGGGTTATCAAACCAATAAAATGGTTGCCGATGCAAATTCAAATATTGGTTGGCCAACACAGCCTTATCCAGCTTGGGGTTACGGATTCCCGTTCCTTGCGACTGGAGTTAGTCAGGCTCTTGGTGGCGGCGGTGGAATTTACGGAGCTGTCGGCGGCGGTATCGGAGCGGGTGGCTTTGGCTGTGCCGGTATGAATGGCGGAGCTTACGGAATGATGGGACCTTACGGCGGCATGAATGGAAATGGCATGTGGGGTAACCCTTATGGCATGGCCGGCATGGGCATGGGTGGTCTTGGTGGTGGAATTTATCAACCCGGCATGGGCCCTTGGGGTATGGCCGGTCCTTGGGGTATGGGTGGACCGTACGCAGGGGCAATGGGCTATCCTATGATGGGCGGCATGATGGGAATGCCAATGGGCGGAATGCTCGGCGGTGGCCTTGGTGGAATGATGGGAATGCCTATGGGCGGAATGGGTGGCATGGGTTACCCAATGGGTGGCATGGGCGGTATGGGAATGCCTATGGGTGGCATGGGCGGCCTTGGTGGTATGATGGGAATGCCAATGGGCGGTATGAATGGCGGTTTGGGTTCTATCCAAATGCAGCAACAAATGATGCAAATGCAAATGCAACAGTATCAAATGTATGTTCAACAGCAGCAGTCTTACATGCAACAGCAAATGCAAAGACAGCAAGTTGTCGCAAGTTTGCAACAAGAGCTCTATGGATTGTTATATAGAATTCAGCAAGTTCAATATGGCGTTGGCAATACCGGTTACCTCGGTGGCTCCGTTGGTGGGGGCATCAGTGTCGGCGGCGGTGGAGTGATCACACCACTTCCTGGTTCCGGTGGAACGACTCTTCCGGGAGGCACGGGTACGGGCCCAGCTCCGATCCCAGCTCCTCGCTAGTGAAATAATTTAGTTAAAAATAAGAAGACCCTCTGCTAAAACAGAGGGTCTTATGCTTTATAGGATTCCACGTCTTTACGATAGCCATACTCACTTTCTCGCCACCGGAGAGTTTTCTTCAGGATTGAATTTAAGCTCACTGCAAAGAGCTGAAGATTTGGGGACGTTGCCTCTTCAGAATTCATCTTATTACCGCGGTGATTGGTTGGTGGGATTTGGGTGGGATGAATCTCAGTGGCCAACACCTCCACATAAAAACGTGTTGGATCGGTTGTTCCCGGATCGTCCCGTTTTTTTGGCGCGTATGGATGGGCATCGCAGTTGGGTGAACTCAACAGCATTAAATATTTTAGGCCTGACATCTGAGACCGGAATCTTGATCGAGAAGGATCATCTACGAGCCTGGGATCATATCCCGACATTCTCTTCTCAACAACAAAGAGGCCATGTCTTGGCGGCTTGTCGAGCGTTCAACAAGGCAGGTTTCACTCACGTGCGAGACATGTCCTGCAGCGAATCCTTGTGGCAACTTTTGGTAGAGATGTCCGAAAGGCAAGAGCTGACATTGGCGATAGAAGAAAACTATACGACTCATGACCTTAACGACTTTGATAAAATGTTGAGATTGGCGGTGCAGGCCAAAAAGTATGAAACGCCCTATGTTCGCATGAAAGGAATTAAGTTGTTTTATGACGGCTCTCTGGGGTCTGAAACGGCTTACCTTTCGAAACCCTACAATGGCCTTAAAGAGGGGCCTCGGGGAATGGCTCTTTGGGAACTTTCTCATGTCGAAGAGGTTATTAAAAAGACATGGGCGGCAGGACTTGAGTTTTCAGTTCATACGATTGGTGACGAAGCCGCCCATGAGATTGTGCAGTTGGCGCGTAAGATTTCCGCGCAAGGTTCTGTCGGTCGGCTGAATATGGAGCATGTTCAGTTACTAAGGCCGGAAACAATTCAAATGATGAAGCCTTTGCACATTCGCTGTCATATGCAGCCATGTCACTGGTTGAGTGATCGCGTGTGGCTTGAGAAAAAGCTTGGTGATCTTTATCGCTACGTTTTCCCTTGGGAGGCCTTG
>JAHRXB010000045.1 GCA_019104905.1 Bdellovibrio sp. | reverse complement strand
CCCCTGTCCCCGCCGAAGTTTCACAAAAGTTTTTTTGAGAAGTGGAGACTGATCAAACTTCAGTCTGTGCAAACCAAGATGATTATGCGCAGTCTGCTTTTTCGTCCTTTGCGAACTTTCTTTGGAATTATGGGTGTGGCGGCGGCGACGGGAGTTTTAATCAACGGGAGCTTTTGGATGGATATCGTCAATTATATGATTCAACGGCAATTTCATGAGATGAGCCGTGACGATATCGAAGTGCGATTTGTTCACCCACGAAGGCTTGATGTGATATCGGAGCTAAAAAGGATTCCGGGCATTGCGATGATTGAAGGAACGCGCAGTGTTCCAGTCCGTTTGCATTTTCGCAATATATCAAAAGAAACGGCGCTGATTTCAGTGAGCCCGGAGTCTTCCTTGCGGCGAATCTTGGACCGCAGAGGACAAACCTTGCAAGCTTTGAGTGGGCGGGTTTTGTTGAGTCAGTATTTTCAAAAAAAATACAATATGAAGGTGGGGGACGAGGTCTCCTTTGAAGTGATCGATGGGCGTCTTCCCACTTTCAAGGCCGCGATCGGAGGTTTTGTCGATGATGTCTTGGGATCTACGGTCTACGTCGATAAAGAGGATTTGCATAGATGGCTTTCAGAGGCCGCGAGTATCGATTCCGTTTTTTTGACGGTGTATCCTCAGGAGGCACAGCGGGTTTATATTAAACTCAAGGAAATGCCGGAAGTCGCGGCGGTTTCAGTAAAAAAACTTTTGATCGAGAGTTTTACGGTGACCTTGGCGGGGATGATTCTAACCTTTACTTTAATTCTTATTGCCTTTGCGATTACGATTTCGGCGGCCGTGTTGGTGAACTTGGCCCGTATTAACCTCTCTGAAAAGTCTTGGGAAATGGCAAGTATGGAGATCATGGGTTTTCGTGTGGGGGAAGTTTTTCGACTTCTTTTTTTGGAGTTGGGAATTCAAGTCCTCCTCGCGCTGATCCCGGGTCTGATCTTGGGTTACGGTCTTTCTTATTTAAGCGTTAAATGGATTCATACGGACACTTTTAGTTTTCCTTTGATCGTTGAAACCAAAACCTATGCGTTGGCGACAGGTGTGATCACTTTGACTTTTTTGGTTAGCGGTTGGTTTCTCTATCGCAAGGTCCGACAGTTAAACTTTTCAGAGGCCCTGAAAGCGAGGGAGTAATATGGCAAACAAACCTCGACGATGGATTTCTCAAATTATGTACGCTGGCTTTGTTATTGTCCTTGGGGTCTCGTTGTGGGTGTTTTTTAGAACGGCCCCCCTTAAGGTGGAAGTGGCGAAAGTCACACGCGGGCATTTTGAGGAAACTCTTTTGATTGATGGGAAAATTCGGTCGCGCAACCGCCTGACCGTGGGGGCCTTTACCACAGGAGATCTTGAACGGATTGATTTGAAGGTCGGAGATCTCATAAAAAAAGGGCAACGGATCACAACGCTGATTTGGGACTTTCGAAAGGACGTCCGAAGTCCTATGGATGGAGTCATTGCCAAGGTCTATCGCGAATCCGCAGGGCCGGTTCTGCGAGGAGATCCCTTGGTGGACATTCTAGATCCCAATGATCTGGAAATCGTTGCCGAGGTTTTAACCACAGATGCCGTACGTATTCCCGAAGGCGCCCGCGTTTTTGTTTCAGGACTGGGGATACCCCAGGTGTTGCTCGCCAAAGTTGTCGGCGTGAGTCGCGCGGGCTTCATAAAGATCTCGGCGTTGGGAGTTGAGGAAGAAAGAACGGAGTTGCGCATGTCTTTTGATAAGCTGCCGACGGAGCTTCTTTCAAGAATTGGCGATACCTTTCACGTGGAGCTTTCGATTCTTATCTCACAAGATGAAAATGTCCTAAAGATTCCCTTGTCGGCAGTGTTCAAGGATCAATCCAAGTGGAAGGTCTACGCGGTTGAAGATAAAAAGGCCGCGATAAAAGAGATTTCTATCTTAAAGAAAAACGACTACGAAGTGGTCGTTGGCAGCGGGCTTTCCGAAGGGGATTTAGTGATTGTCTTCCCTGGGGATACGGTGGCTCCAGGGAAACGAATTCAGTGGAAAGAAGTTGCTACCCCCTCAAGTCTTCCGGCAGAGGAATGATGTCCGGTTCACCGGGGACTTGAGGGAAGCTTCCGTCGCGCCAGGCTTGTTTGGCTCTTTCAATTTTCTCTTTTGAAGACGAAACATAGTTCCAATAGATATGACGAGGTTCGGGAAGAGGTTCCCCTCCGAGAAGGACCAGATGCGTGTCTTCTTTGGCGATGACTTGCAAAGAGGAATTTGTCGCGAGCACGACGAAGTCATCGGTGGTGATCTCTTTGTCTCCCACCGATAAACGCCCTTGAATAATAAAGAAGGCGGACTCTTGCCCTTCGGGATCAAAATTGAAGATCTGCCCTTTCTTCATTCGCACATCGAGAAAAAACAAAGGCGAGAAAACTTCAACGGGTGATTTTCTTCCAAAGGCGGAGCCTGCAATCAAGGCGACGTCGATATCATCCACCTTGAAGTGAGGAATGCTTTCTTGCGCATGATGGGTGAAGTGAGGCGGGCGGTCTTCTTGATCAAGGGGCAAGGCCACCCAAAATTGCAGGAGGTGAAGGCGATGAGGAAGAGGGCGCAGTGCGGGAGGTGTTCTTTCGGAATGGGAAATGCCAATCCCTGCAGTCATCCAGTTGACGTCGCCCGGAGTCAGGAGCTGCTTGTTTCCGAGGCTGTCGTGATGCAGGACCTCTCCCTCAAGAAGGTAGCTTAATGTGGAGAGCCCAATATGAGGGTGAGGACGAACATCCATTCCTTCCCCTGCGGCAAAATCCGTAGCGGGAAAATAATCAAAGAAGATAAAGGGGCCGACCATGCGCTTTTTGGCGTACGGGATCAGACGATGGACTGTCGATCCGCCTAATGAGATCAGGCGAGGAGCGATCTCCATCAGAATGACATTTTGTGTGGAACTCATATTCTGCCCCCTTTTATTCTGTCAAAACCCATGTTAGCCTAAATCACTTTATTAGATGAAGAAGAATTGAGGGAGTAGCATGAAAACAAAAAAAGAGATCGTAGAGAACTGGTTGCCTCGCTACACAGGCGTACCTCTTGAAGACTTTGGACAATACATCTTGCTGACCAATTTCAGCAATTACGTGAAGATGTTCGCTGAACAATTCAATGTTCCCATTCGTGGCCAAGATAAACCGATGCAAACTGCCACGGCGGAAAATATCACGATCATGAATTTCGGAATGGGAAGTGCTTTGGCAGCCACTTGTATGGATTTGTTGTCGGCCATCAACCCGAAGGCGGCTTTATTTCTTGGAAAATGTGGTGGGATTAAAAAGAAAAATCAATTAGGTGATTTTGTTCTTCCGATCGCGGCCATTCGCGGCGAAGGCACCAGTAATGAATACATGCCGGCAGAGATTCCCGCGCTGCCCTCTTTCCGTCTTCAAAAAGCCGTATCGACGATGATCGCCAAACATCAGTGTGATTATTGGACGGGGACGGTTTACACCACCAATCGTCGAGTGTGGGAACATGATGAAACATTCAAAGACTATTTAACTAAAACTCGGGCGATGGCCGTGGATATGGAAACAGCGACCATCTTTGTAACCGGCTTTGTGAATGAGATCCCGCGTGGCGCTTTGTTGCTAGTTTCGGACAACCCGATGATTCCAGAGGGCGTTAAGACCGAAGAGAGTGATAAGAAGGTCACAGCAAACTATGTTGAGAAGCACTTGGCGATCGGAATCGATGCTCTTCGCGAGTTGCGCGATTCTGGTGAATCCGTGAAGCACATGCGCTGGGACTGATTTCAGACAACTTTCCCTGGCCCGGAGTTCCCAAAAATATTCAGGTCGACTAGTGTGTTGTCATTACTTTGTAAGTAATGGAGGCCTGAATGACAAAATGGTTTGTACTTCTACTTACAGTGTTTTCACTCTCGCAGGTGGGAGCGGCGCAAGAGCTGCCGCGTCCTCTGCCGGATGACCCTTATCCACGCGAGCCTTATCCGGGAGAGCCCCCCAGAGGCGTGGAGTATCCCTACTCCGTGGGGAGTGGTGATGTGGGGAGATTTGCGGCAAAGACTTATCAGTTCTTTCCGCGAACAGATCTCAATCGCCTGATAAAGATCCGTGTGGTCGGATTGAAAAATAAAATTGTAATCAACGAAGTAAAGCTTGTTTATTTGGATAACGGCAGTGAGCGGTCGGAACTCATGTTGCCAGGAGATCTGCATGTGGGCTCTTTTCGTGAGACCTATCTAGACGGGCGGGCGATTTATCGTATAGATATCAACGCCTCCTCCTCAAATATCTTTAAAAAGCCCGGAGGTTACCGAGTGGACGTCACCGCTGTAAGGTGACAAATGCCTAATTTGGAGGCGTGAAAATTAGACATGAAACTTCAAAAAGCTCACAGTCCCCGGGGGACATTTTCGCTATTTTCACCTTTTTTCATGCAATTAACATATTGTGTCATTTTAAAATGTGCGATATAACTGGGCCCACTTTGAATCACAGATAAAAATGAAGATGCACTTTTGGGGAGGCTCGCTTTGATCAATCCAGGCAATAACATGCACGCTGATGAAATGATCGACTCTGACTTGGACTCGGACCTTGAGAACGAAAAAGAGATGAAGAAAACCTCTGCTTTTGAAGCAGATATGGACGACATTGAGGTGGAAGCAGCTTTGGCTGCGATGCCGGGCAACCTCTTGATGGAAGGCGAAGAAGACGATCTGAACTTGGATGAGATCGAGAACATCTTAGAGTTACCAGATGCAGGATTTCCGAAGTTTACTCTTGCTAAGAATAAAGCTCGCTTTTTAAGAATGGTGAGCTGGTACCGTGGTAAAGAAGAGTGGATTGAAGTGGCTCCTTTGTCAGGGGTTACGAAGCTCTTTAAACAGCAAACCAAAGAATTAGAAGGCATTCGTTCTTCTAAATTGGACTATGAAATGGAACTTGAAACGGGCACATTGACGCCGTCACAAAGATCTTACCGTCGTGACGAACTTAAGATGTGTAAGGTTCAAGAGAAAATGGCTGTTCACTTGATCTCTAAGCTTCAAGTGAAAATTAAATCTGGCCGCAGATAATCTCTATCGCCAGTTGAAAATCAAAAACCACCTAAAACCCCGTTTCTTAATTGAACCGGGGTTTTGTTTTTCGTAGTCCTTACTATCAATTCTTTGTAAGGCAGCGCAGTGGGCCTATCACCCTCATGGGATTTAGTTTAGTCTTTTGAGAAAGATCTTACTTTTAGAAAGGCTGCGGCTATGAAAAAGAATAAACAATCTAAGCAAATCATTGATATTGGAATTTCTGAAAAAGAACGTCAGAAGATCGCTGACGGACTTTCTTGTCTGCTTGCGGACTCTTACACTCTTTATCTTAAAACGCACAACTTCCATTGGAATGTGACCGGGCCGATGTTTCAGACACTTCATTTGATGTTTGAAGCTCAGTACACAGAGCTTGCCTTGGCGGTGGATTTGATCGCGGAAAGAATTCGTTCATTGGGTGTTCCTGCGCCTGGAACATACAGAGAGTTTGCAAAGTTGACGACGATCAAAGAACCTCATGGAGTTCCCTCAGCGACAGATATGATTCAACAATTGGTGGAAGGACAAGAGGCGGTTGTTAAGACAGCGCGTTCTTTGTTCCCTGTCGTTGAAAAAGCGGGGGATGAAGTGAGTGCCGATCTTCTGACCCAAAGAATGCAGCTCCACGAGAAGAATGCGTGGATGTTGAGAAGTTTGTTGGAGTAGGGGAGTGATTCCCAAGTCTACCGCCTCGAGAAGTATCTACCTTTCACAAGTGAAACGGCTCGTTGGTCACTTCTGAGAGGGTACTCTCAGAAGTCCGAGGTAGAAGGGCCCCCCCATGATCTTGACCTGACGAGCACGATGCTCGTCAGGAAGGCCGCTCACGGACGGCC
>JAHRXB010000040.1 GCA_019104905.1 Bdellovibrio sp. | reverse complement strand
CTTCTTACCTTGAGAAAAAAGGAAAAGCTTAATTTATTATGAACTCCCGATTTGAACGTCCTGCAATATCACAAAGAAGAGTTGTTGTTACTGGAGTCGGCGCAGTCACTCCCCTTGGAAATACCATTGAGGAGAGCTGGGCGGCAGCTCTTCGCGGCCAATCCGGCATCGCGAAGATCACGAAGTTCGACACAACTGGCTTTGATGTCACTTTTGCTGGTGAAGTGAAGGGTTTTAACCCTGATCTTTACATTGAGAAAAAAGAGCAAAAGAAAATGGACGCCTTTATTCACTATTCTATTGCAGCTTCAAAGATGGCCGTGGAAATGGCCAAACTTGAGCTCACAGAAGAAGTGAAAGAGCAAACGGGAGTGATTATTGGGGTTGGCATCGGTGGTCTTGCGACCATCGAAGAAACCTCCATTAAGATGAAAGAAAGAGGCCCTGGTCGTATCAGCCCTTTCTTTATTCCTTCAGTTATCACAAACCTAGCAGCAGGACAGGTGTCCATTGCTCTAGGTCTTAAAGGCCCTAACTATTCTGTCACTTCAGCTTGCGCTTCGGGAGTTCACTCTATCGGAGACGCTGTTCGCTATATTCGCGACGGAGCAACGGATGTGATGTTAGCTGGCGGTGCCGAAAGCACTATCTGCGGGCTTGCTGTGGGCGGCTTCGCTGCGATGAGAGCACTCTCTACTCGCAATGATGCTCCAGAAAAAGCCAGCCGTCCTTGGGATAAAGACCGTGATGGTTTTGTCCTTGGGGAAGGTGCTGCTGTTCTTTGCATCGAGTCTTTAGAGCACGCTGAAAAGCGTGGTGCGAAGATTCTTTGTGAAATTACAGGTTACGGTGTTTCTTCCGATGCCTATCATATGACTTCTCCAGCTCCTGAGGGTGCCGGTGGTTATAAGGCCATGGAAGCAGCGGTCCGTGATTCAGGGCTTAAAGCCTCAGAAATTCAGTACATCAATGCACATGGAACCAGTACTCCTGTCGGAGATGGTCTTGAGTCCATGGCCATCAAACGTTTGATGGGCGACAGTGCGAAGAACGTCTGGGTTTCCAGCACAAAATCCATGACTGGACATGCTTTAGGAGCTGCGGGAGCCATCGAGTCTACTTTTTGTGTTATGGCGATTCGTGATCAAATTGTTCCTCCGACGATCAATTTGGACAACCCGAGTGAAGACTGTGACTTAGATTATGTTCCTCACAAAGCACGCGAGGGGAAGATCGACAATGTTCTCAACAACAGCTTTGGCTTTGGTGGAACAAACGCGTCGATGATTTTTTCAAAACTCAAATAGGTGAACCATGGTAGTTTATGTAGGATGCGATCACGCTGGAGTGGATTTAAAACTTAAGGTGATGGCGGCTCTGCCCCATGTTCAATGGAAAGATCTTGGAACTTATACCGTTGAGTCTATAGACTACCCCGACTTCGCTGACAAAGTGTGCAAACACATCGTCGACTTAGAACTTGAAAATAAGAGAAAAAAAATCACAGACACTTTGGATAGTAATACGGCGGGACTTTTAATCTGTGGGTCTGGCCAAGGCATGGCCATCAGAGCCAATCGATACCCTCAGGTTCGAGCTGCTTTATGCTGGAACGAAGATATCGCCCGTCTTGCTCGTGAACATAATAACGCAAATATATTATGTCTCAGTGCGCGCTTCACATCACCGGATCAGGCTGAAAAAATTGTTCAGACCTTCCTGCAATCCAAATTCGAAGGCGGTCGCCATCAGCGCCGTGTAGATAAGCTTTCTAGCGACACTGGTTGTTGAGGCTTTTCAATTCCCCCGGTTCAAGGGATACTTTATGCATTCGACCTAAAGATGCAGCAAGGAGTATCTTAAATGCATTCAACATCAATGCCTCTATCTCAAGTAGATTCTGAAGTCTTTTCCGCAATTCAAAAAGAAGCTGAACGACAACAGTTTGGCTTGGAAATGATTGCTTCTGAAAACTATACTTCTCGCGCTGTGATGGAAGCTCAAGGGTCCATTCTGACGAACAAATATGCAGAGGGTTATCCTGGCAAACGCTACTATGGCGGCTGCGTGAATGTGGACACTGTCGAAAGTCTTGCTATTGAGCGCGCCAAAAAACTTTTCGGCGTTCAATACGCCAACGTTCAACCGCACTCAGGATCTCAAGCAAACATGGCCGTTTATCTGGCGGCCTGTAAAGCAGGAGATACAATCTTAGGAATGGATCTTTCTCATGGAGGACATCTTACTCATGGTTCTCCAGTGAACTTTAGCGGACTCTTATTTAAAGCCGCTTCTTACAAGTTGGACTCCGAAACGGGTCGCATTAATTATGATACAATTCGCGCGACCGCTAAAGAGACTCAACCTAAATTGATTATCGCAGGATACAGTGCCTACCCGCGCACGCTTGATTTTGCAAAATTCAAAGAGATTGCGGATGAGGTTGGAGCACAACTGCTGGTAGATATGGCCCACTTTGCAGGTCTTGTCGCTACAGGGCACCATCCCTCTCCAGTTCCTTATGCCGATTATATCACCACAACCACTCATAAAACTTTGCGTGGCCCTCGCGGTGGAATGATTTTGACCAACTCCGAGGAAAAAGCCAAAGTCATGAACTCGCGTATTTTCCCGGGCATTCAAGGTGGACCGTTAGAGCATGTTATTGCAGGAAAAGCCGTGGCTTTTGGCGAAGCTTTAAAGCCGGAGTTTAAGCAATACAGCGAACAGGTTATTCAAAATGCGCAGGCCTTAGCTGAAGAAATGCTCGCTCAAGGATTTAAACTGGTCACAGGGGGAACTGACAATCATTTGATTTTAGTCGACTTAAGTGACCGAGAGATTACAGGAAAAGTGGCTGAAAAT
>JAHRXB010000004.1 GCA_019104905.1 Bdellovibrio sp. | reverse complement strand
CGCACTGAGATCTCGCTCTGATTTTTGTATCAAGATGGAACAGTCTCTGGGTTGATATCTCAAAGATTCCGTTAAACTATTGGTAATTTAATAGTTTACCTACCTTCGTTTAGGTTATCATGATGGTGGTTGGCCGTCGATCGACTCCTGAGAGTCTTCGGCTGGACTAACGCCTCTAATGTTTATGCTTCTAGATGAGAGACACTTGTAAAAGTGTGATGTCTGACAGAACAATAGAGGGTGCATATTGTGTGATTTAATTTGGGGGAGAAATCTATGGGTCGTTTTGTTTCAACCTTGGTGTTGAGTTTAGGCCTCTATTCAACTTCGTTTGCAGCGCCAGCTCCAAAAGACTGTAACTCCGATGATATTAATATGACTCTTCCGGGAATGAACGCCTCGGGACGTAGTTATGTTTTAAGGGCACCTAAGACGGATCACGATAAGACCTATACGAAAGCTTGTTCAGATGTTTCTGAGGACGATGCTCTTCGCTACTCATCGGGAAGTATCAAGGTTAAGTGCGAAGACGGCGATTTTAAAACCCCTTCTCAAGATTGTGTCATCGATGACGTCGAAGCGACTTGTTCGTTGGCTCCGTCTTTAGGTGTTTCGAAGGCGGAACTTAAGGATGCATATCAAAATGCTGGGAAGTCATTGTTGGGTGATTCTCTTCTTAAAGATATTCCTGAGGGTGACATGGCTCAGGATAATATCGCCAAAATTTCGGCATCTTGTGGTTCTAAATTTCTTTCTGATAAAAGTGGTGCAGAACTCTCTAATGAAGGGGGCTACAACCTAAAAATTCCGGCTTGTAGTACTTCGTCGACGGGAGTCTGTTATTTGGATCCCTATGGGGGAGTCAAGGGCGCAGATCCTGAGGGCAGCAATTCAATTGCTTTCGTCACAAAAGGTGATGTCGGTCCCTTGGTAAACAATGAAGGAAAGTTCCGCAGAGCTTCCGTCATTTATATTTGGAATAAAGGAACAACTCAGTCCAATACTTTGGCCGCTGGCAATGTGAGTTTCATCCATCGTCATCGCATTGGTAATGTATGGCAATCCAAGGTTGCCACGGATCTGTCTTCTTTGGTCGTTCCTGGAATGCCGGAAGAGGCGACAGGATGTGAGTTGAAAGTGTCAGGAACCGTGTCCTCTTATTCAACCAGCAATCCTCCGCAGGTCACTGTCGGAAATGATGTCTTGGTTTTCTCTGTTCGCCTCACGGGAGGTTCGGGGGGAGCCGCTCCTCCTACGATTGAATATTCTGGTGGACCTAATGCGGTGACGGGCGTTTGGTCAAGTCCTCCTGTCGGTGTGGCATCGACAGTGACAGCGAATGTGGAGACGGCAATCAGTAAAAATAAATTCAGTTGTAAATTAACGGTGGTTCCGCAAGGGAAGTCAGCGATGGTTCGTCTGCGCCGTTTTGGTGATTGCTCTTACTTTAATAGCCTGCGCTCATATTATTTTATGGATTCCTCCGGCAAGGGATATCAAAGCGCCGCTTACTCAACTCCATTGAGTCTTCCCGGAATTCCCGCAAAGTATGGTACCAGTGCCGCAGAAGTTCCATTCCGCGGAGTTATGAATGCGTCCGCGGCTTTGTCGGGCGAATTGGCGGTGAACTCTTCAGGTAAGGTGATCACGCCTCCTCTTGAAAATCGTGCCTATTCAAAAGCGATTGTCGTTGCGAAAAGATTCCAAGCTTCCACGGCGGGTGGCAAAGCGGCAGATCCTTTATATTATGGTATTTTGGATTTAAACGACTATTCTTTAACCCAGCTCTATAAGGTAGATCCTGCCTCTGAACCGGATCCGGAAGAGACAGTTATCTTCCAAGCATATCTTGCAGCGGTTCAGCCAAGTGGAACTCGAGATCTGCGTGGAACCGCAGGGGGACTTCCTTACTATCAATTCGCACCGGCAACAAGCAGCGGAAAACCCTATGACCGTGTGATTCCGTTTATGAATGAATCTTGTGTGCCTTTGTTCCAAGTGAGTGCGCCAAAACGCGGCGACAAAGCCATGCCGACGGAGTTAACCAGCGCGACTCAATGTATGTATTCTCGACCTTTTAAAGTGTCGGATATCAAAAATGGTCGTGTTGATTTGACTCTTTTACATCTAGTTCCTGAGCATGCTCATCATCAGTTCCCAGCGGAGTTGTTTAAAGCCAGTGCTCAGCCGGCCTGTGTGGCTAAGAATCCGTCAAATCAAAAAGAGTGTTGGGATATCAAAGCTTCGAGCTTCGGAGTGGCTGCCAATGCAGATCCATTCTCAGCCCATGATTCATGTCGAACCGTTTCGACAGTTTGGGTTGACCAATCTTCGACGGTGAGTGGGCAAAGTTGCGTGTCCATTGGGAACTCCTACAGTTGCAGTCCTTACAGTTACACAGTCACAACCAAAGTTCCGGTGACCGTTGTTAATTACAAAGCAAGTTGCCCGGTGTTGGAATCCGCGGGCGAGTGTAGCAAGAATCTGGCGATTCGTTTCAGTGGATATAATCAAATGATGATTGCGGGCTTGGGATGTGCTGCAAAATACAACCGCGAGGGCGAGTTGGTCTCCGCCAGTTTAATCAATAATGGAATTCTGCCTTATACGACGGCTTTGGGTGGATCTGCACCAAAAAGCTATGAGCAGTATCCAGTAGGATATAGTGATAAGAAGGGCTTTGCGTGTATTCCTTGTCGTTTTGCCAACGATGCCATTGCGGTGGGAAAAGACCTGGTCAATGACACGGCAAAACTCCCTGTGGATCAAGACGCCACTTCGGCAAGAAAGCCAGTCTTTAGCTTTAATAAATTGAAGGCTCCTGCGGAGTGCGTGCGAGACGTGACTTTTGAGGTTCGTTATTTTGGCTCGAAAGAATGTAACGGCGTTTCGAATCCTCCAGGGCATTTCTGCTCTTCCGAAAATCTGGGTGGACAAAGTTGTTCGGCGGCAGATGGCAAAGGATCGGGCAATGTGGCAGGTAAATTTACCGTTCCCGTGTGCCCGAACTCAGGATTTGAGTACGACAATGTCTCTGTCTCTTGGTCGCCTTTGTTGATTGATGCTTCAGGAAATGGAATCGAGATTTCTCGTGATGCTCATTACGGCGTGCAATTCGATATTCGCGGTGATGGAGTGAAAAGATTGATCGATTGGCCGATTAATACCAAAGAGGTGGCGTTCTTGGTTCTGCCTAACGCTCAAGGTAAGGTTGAATCTATTAAAGAACTTTTTGGAGATTATAAAGCGGCGGACGGATTTGTGGCTTTGGCTAAGTACGACAAAAACAAAGATAAGAAAATCAATAAGGATGATCAGATCTTTGGAAAGTTGCGCTTGTGGTTTGATAGAAATCGCAACGCAGTGGCTGAAGCGGACGAAATTGTTTCCTTGGATGATCACGGCGTTGAGACCATCTATCTAGAGCACCGTCGAATCACCAACCGAGGAACTGAAGGCCGAACGCTGTCTTCGGTTTATTACAATAGCAAATACCGTGAGTATTTGAACGTGGGGGATTACTACTTCAACGATTACTCTGGCGTTAAGAAGAAGAAGTAAAGAGGCAGATGCTCAGAATTTTTGAGAGACGCGAAAAAGGATTTACCGTCACTGAGTTAATGATTGCTGTGGCGATCACAGGCTTCTTTGTCCTTGCGATCGTCGCCGTCATGAATCAGTTGTCGACTTTTGAAAAAGACGTTTCCAAACGTCTGATGGATGACTTTTTGATCGTGAATTCTCACAAACGCGTGATTGCCGATCTGGAGGGAACTTATTGGTCTCGCCTGGGCATCTTTAACTGCAGTTCCTCTGAAACTTTGATGACGACCGAGGATGAGTCCAAAATGACCCTGAGTGGGGATGGCTCCAGTATTGAATTTGTGAGAGTGGATTTGGCCAGCACGGTGGGATTGGCTCCGACCGTGAACACGATTGTTGTGGCAGAGGCAGCGAAACTTCGTGCTGGCGACTATGTCTTGTTGAATCTGGCCTCGGCCATGTCTGAAGCGGGACTTTTTAAAGTGGAAAGTGTCGACGCGGCAACCAAACAAGTGAAAATTAAGTCGACCTCTTTAAGTGAAGAGGGAAGTTCGTGCCATGATTCATTGTCTGCAAAAAATCTAAGTACTTTCTTCGGACCGAATATCAAATCCAACACTTTGTTAAGTCGTGTCAGCCCTGTGAAATACACTTTGGAAAAAGGAGTCTTTTCCCGTCAGACCTGGCCAGGAGGGGGCGTGGCGGAACCCGTTTTAGATGGGGTCAGCCAAGTGAATATTTCTGCCAAGTGGACGCCAAACTCTGACGACAGTGAAGGAAAGAAAATCTACGGGCGAATGAATTATAAAGTGGATTTCAATATCGAACAAAGCACAATGGCCAGTAACGCAGCCAAATACTATCAAGGCAAAGCCATTGAAGCGCAGTACAATCTTAACGCGTTTCAGATTTCTAATATCTATTCTCCTGTGGGAGCGCCTTCCGTGGCCATGAACTTCCCGACGTGTTCCGTGAATCAAGAATATAAGGCCGGTATATTGAAACTCAGTCCCTCTTCGGAGTTATATAGAAATACGATCTCGTTGAAATTGACAGGATCCGTTTCTGAATCCATTCCTGCGGCCTCTATTAATATTGCCTTCAGTCCTTCAACGGGAGCCACGGTTCAATGTTTCAAGCATGATCCTGCGACGGGTTCTTATCCGCCACCAAGCATCGGGGGGCTGGTTGAGGGACCTGGAATTAGTGGGTCTATCACCTTGAATCAAGGGGCTGCGGGATTTGACGTTTACACTTGCGCGGTTCGGGGGCTCGTGGCTCTGACAGCAAGTATGAGTTATTTTGATACAAATCTAAATCAAGTGAAGACTATTAATTGCTCTGCAGAATCCATCGAAGCTCCGACGAAATATCGTTTTGGGGGTCCTTCGACGCCTTCTTGCAATGGGTTTGGTTTTGTGAATTTAGGCAGTTCTTTTTCTGGGGACGATAGCAATGTCTACTATGGAAAGTTTGGCGTGAATATGGAGACCAGTTGCCAGTGGTCGGGTGAGCCTGACGCCTTTGCGACAGGGGTGTCCGGAAGTTGTTACGCTTGGGAGCATCCCTTTAGAGCATTGAAACGGGTTTACTTAAGACCCTACAAAATGGATGTCATGCCGAAAGATGGAGCCAACTCTGTCTTTCCAAGTAGTGGTGCCTATATAAACTGTAATTAAACGGGAATGTCATGAGAGTTGGAAAAAAAGGAAGTGCTCTGACAATTGTCATCATAGTTACGGCGGTCTTCGCTGTTGCCAGCTATGTCATTTTGAATTTTGTGCAGTCCCGCCGTGGTGGTTCCGAGGACGAAATTCGTTTTCTTCAAGCGAAAATGATTGCTGGTGATATTGTTGAATTGGGAAAGTACTTTCTTGCTTACGAGCGGGTCATCTTTTTAGACAATCCTTTGTCGATGAACTCGGGACGTTTGGCGCTGCTTAAAGATTTTTCCCAGCAGTCTTATGGCTCCTTGGTGGCCACCAACGCATTTCTTTTGAACAGTTGTGGGGGCTATGACGCCAATGCCGTGGAGGTCGGAGATCTCAAAGCGGCAGGGCAATCCACATTCTGTCCTTTCTTCGTAAGAAATCCTTTGATGGATGGTGCGATGTTTGAAGATATGATGTTGAAGATGTGGGCTCGCTCAGGCAGTGTTGGGGTCTTGGGTATGGCTGACGGAGTTTTGCAGACAACCTCGGGCACGCGCCAAGCCATTATGACGAAGGATGGCTCCGGAGGCTATAGTTTGACCCTCAATTTGGATGAAGTTTTGAAGAATCCAGATAACCAATCTATTCGCCTGAATACCGATCAGAACATTCTTAAGATGTTACAAAGTGGTGTGTTTGACGCGAAGTTAATTTTTACGTTCTACAGTTCTTCAGCAGGTTTTGAGACTGTTTCGAATGAACGTTATGTGACGATTCGGTCTGAAGTGAATTATGGCTCGTCCTTATTTAGAAGAAGTGCCAATGCCTCTGAGTCCATGATCCTGTACAGTTCAACGGTCAAAGACTTTTCGATCTTCATGATGTATCCGGAAACTTCGGCCGGGGCTAAGACACGAAAGTTTTCACAGTCTATGAATCTGGGCGGGAGCGATAGCAAGGTCAATGGGCGAGTGTTTTTTAACGGCGATATCGACGTCGCATTAACAGACCTGCCGGTGTTCAATGAGATCGTCATTATTTCGGGTGACTTACTGGTGGATTCCACAGTGGCCCCCGAGACCTATCGTGCCCTCATGAAAGAAAAATTCCGTAAGGGTCTGATTGTACGGTTCCCAGTTGAAAAGCTTATCAATGATGGCGAGTGTGTTCCGGGAATGCCCATGGCCAATCAGTCTTCAATGTACTGTAAAAAGCCTTTGGCGCCGATTCAAGATTTTGGAATTTCTGATTATATTTCAAATCTGGGGAATGTTTGTTCAAGCTTGAAGGTCAAGGTTGATAGTGGTGCCTACGCCTATGATACCGCCGGGAATACGAACTCGATGATTCAAGAGTACTGCAAAGGCTCTGAGCCAGAAAAGCTCTTTCTTTCAGGGGGGGCGGACGCCGTGGAAGTTGTGGGAAGTCATGCTTATATCGTCAGTCCTGTGAAATCATTGACGGTAAAATCAGCCGCCAATATTTACGGAACTATTTTTGGCGGTCATATTCAGGCCCTCGCGGGAACAAAGTTTTACAGCTTAAGTGCATTAAGAAAAGGATTCCCAGGAATTGCTGGTGATAAGGAATTGGCCGCCATCAGTGGTGAGGGAACAAGAGTGCAGGCGGGGGTTGGGGTTCCCTTGTTGAATCTGCCTTTGATTAAAAAGCCATATTTGGGAAAATAGGACCTATGAACGTTGGAATATTTAAGACTCAAAAGGGTATTTCGATCTTGGAAGTTGTGATAGCTCTGGCGATTTTTGGAATCACCGTGGCGGCTATTATTTCATTTCAGGCGAATGTCTATAAACAGAGTCGCAGTATTCTGCAGCGATCCTCCTTGATACGAGTTGTCTACTCTGTTCAAGAAGATCTTTTGAAAGACTTGGAAAGTTTGCCTTTTAGAAAGAACGCTAAATTTATACAAGGAGCGGTTTTTGATCAGGCCGCCTACCAGGCCAGCTTTGACGACGATCAATCCACGCAAGCTTGTTTTGATAAAGAAGGACAACCTATTCCTTTAACGAACGAGCCCGTTTGTGAGATTCGTCTCAGTTATTACCGAGTTCAGGAAATGGATCGAAATTATGACGGAAATCCCGCGGTTGCGGGGACGTCTTTCAACTACGTTCCGATGTCTCGATTGCTGATGCGAATTAAGTTCGTGGATAAGTCTACCAACTCAGAAAAAGTTTATTACCTCAGTCGTTTGAAAGCCCATGTCCTCTCATTCTGAAGAACGTCTTAACACTCGTTATCTTGCTATTTTTTTGATTCTGGGATTGCTTTTGCGTTGTGTGGGGCTTTTCTTGTTCCCCGCAGGAATGGAGGGCGACGAGGCCGTTGTCGTCTATTGGGGAAGAAAGTGGATTGAAGAGGGGCGATGGCTCCTTATTAGTTATGGTGAGATTCCTGCCTGGGAAACTCCGTCAGCCTATTTCTTTGGAGCCTTGGATCTGTGGGGAATTTCTCCGCGAGTGGGCGCCGTCTTTATTTCGTTTTTAGAAGTGGGGCTTTGTTATCTTTGGGTTTTGCGCCGGAGCTCCCGTGAGACAGCATTGCTTGCGGCGACGTTCTTGGCTTTGATGCCTTGGCATTTTTTCTTTTCCTATGTATTGGGTCCTTGTGTCGCGGGGTTATGGACCAGTCTCTATCTTCTGGATTTGAAGAACCCTTTTGGGCGAATGTTCGTCTCTTTTGAAGGTCTGGCTTACTATGCCTCGTTTCGAGTGGTTCTTCTTTGGGGAGGGTTGGTCAACCTGACGCGCCGGCGGTGGTGGAAATTGGGGGCTGACATTGCGGGAGCCTTTACTTTTTTTGGGGCCCTATTTCTTCTTGGGGAAGATCATATAAAAGGATTCTTTTCAAAAGGATCTTATTTGGTGGAAAGAGGTTGGCAAGAAGCTCTCCATCATTACTTAAATGCGGTCCTACTATGGTGGTTTCCACCTCTGCAAACTCATTGGGGAAAGATTTCTGAAATCTCGATGGACGATGTGGGATACGGTTTTGCAAACATGTTGGGGCCGCAGAGTCCGCTTTCTTATGGAACCAGTCTGTTTTTTGCTTGGGGACTTTATATCTGCTTCAAAAATAAAACAGACCGAGATATTTGTGGGCTATTTCTTTTGGCCTTGGTTTTGGTGGGATTTAGTCCCAGCTATGTTCATTTCCCCTTTATTCTTCCCGTGGTTGCCTTTGTCGCCGCCGTGGGGGCTTCGCAGATTCTCAAGAAAAATCAGCGCGCAGTGATGGCGGTCTATTTGTCTCTTCTTTTGTCGTTGGGAACCTTGGTCTATATGCTGGGGGGCCTGAAAAGCCGCGATCGGTGGCGTATTTTCTCGGGAGATAGCGAGAAGGTGAGCCAGCTGGTTTTGGCTCAGACAAAGGCTCCGTTTATCTGGACTTCGGGCATTGATTACACCAAGGCTCGCTTGGCGGCAGATCGCGCAGGAATTCCTATTACTTTTTTTGGAATCAATCATGTGGATTGGTTAAATCGAATGCAAATGATGGAGCGGGAGAATAAGGCGAAATGGGTTTTTATTCAGGCCATCACCATGTTGGAAAGACCTAGACCAGAAATCAAAAACTTGCTACTTGAGGCGCAGAAAGATTACGAGAAAAGACTGATTTTGTTTGAGAATAACCACTTCATCAAAAGCAAAAAAGAAATATCTTATGATGGAATCACCCTGGGAGTTTTATATGAATTGGGTGATTAAAAGAAGTAAATCATTTCCGGATCTGCATGAATTCAAAAATGGGATGTGGAGATCTTTTTTGGATCTGCAATTTCGCAGTATTCTTCAAGCTGAGAAAGTCCTGGGATTGAACACCCCTCAAGGGTGTGTTTTAGATTTTGGTGCGGGTTCTCAGATTTTAAAACAGCGAATGATGTGTCGGGAGTATCACAGTGTTGATCCCAACTTTGAAGCGACCTGGAAGTCTTTAGAAGAAGTTCCTCAAGGACGGCAGTTCGACTTGATTGCGGCCCTGGAGGTCTTTGAACATCTCCGGGATCCTGCAAATATTTTGCAGACACTTTCCAGACATCAAGAGCTTGGCAAAAAAATTTATATCACAACACCTTTTCTGGCGCGCGAACACGGAGCGCCGGAGGATTTTCAAAGATGGACCGCCGAGGGGATGAAAGAGCTTTTAACCGGCGCGGGCTACCGAGTTGAGAAGATTGTCAAAAGAGGGAACGGGGTGTCTGTCGTCAGCAGCTATCTGAACTTCGCGCTGTTTCGTATGCTAACTTCGCGCTATTTTGTCTTGGCAGTATTGCTGGCGCCGATCGCCGTGGTTCTTCTGTTGATTGCTCATTTTACTTTGCGAAGAAGTTCGACTTCGTTCTATTTGGGACTTTCAGTTTTAGCTTCCAAAGAAGCAGATCGCGAGAACTCAATCCATAAAGATTGAGAAACCCGCCGACGTAAAAAGTCCGGTGCCATCGTTTCCAGAGTACGAAGTCTTTTTAATAATCCCGGTGGCGTAAAAGGGTAGGCCCAATCTTGGGGGGCAACACGAACCTGGGGAAACAAGGGTCGTAAAAGAGATTCGATCTCTTCTTTAGTAAAAGCCTCTTCCTTTTCCTCTAAAGAAAACCATCTTCTTCCTAAGGAAGTGCCAAAGATAAATTTGACCAGGGGATTTGCGCGATTGGGCTCCCAGAAAAGACCACGCCCGTCCTGCTTTAAGCAATGAGCCATCCGAGACAAAATCGACGGGAGATCTTGAGTCACATGATGCAAGATCCCCATGCCCACGATGGCATCATAGTGATTTGCTTCCTTTTCTAAATAGAGGGCAAGATCCGATTGATGCAAGCTCAGTCTTTGATGGTTTTGACACTTTTTAGCGGTCGCTTCGAGCATCTTTTGTGAACGGTCTACGGCGGTGACGTGGTGACCACCGTCAAGAAGAGCTAATGTTAAATCACCGTGTCCACAGCCCAACTCCAAGACGTGCGAATGGGGAGGCAAAGTGTTGAGAATTTTGGAAATACGCCCTTGAGCCCGGAGTGTGTTTCCGGAATGAGGGGCCCAGACTTGGCTATGTCCTTGCTCATCTTTAATGACGAACATCGTCTTCTCGAGGGAAACGGACAAGAAGTTGTTTTTTTATCAGCTCTTCTGTCGTGAATGCGGGGTAGTTAAAGTAAGAGGTGTAAATCAAATTAAGAAGAGCTATTAATAAACTCAAACCCCCGAGTCCCCACAAAACGACAAAATAGAAGTGACCTTGAAATAACATCATCCCTAAGAGGCCTAAGATCGCATAGGTGAGAGCAATATAATTGGGTGTCGAGAAGATAAACTTTATAAACCACAAAAGAAGTTTGCGATTGCTGTTGGTGCTATGTCCAAAAGCCCGACAGGGTCTTTGATAGGGAACAAAGGCTGTTTTATAGGAAGGGTAAGCTCTGAGGGCACGCCATATTTTAACGCGAGCCCGATGATGGATGATTTGCAGGACCACTTCTTTAGAAACCAAACCGAAGTCACCGCAATCCAGAGGAATTTCAATGCGAGAAAAGAGATTCCACAGGCGGTAAAAAGCTTTGCACTTTAAAGAGAAGAAAAAACCTTCCTCGCGAGAAACTCGCTGCCCTAGACACAGCTGCGCCCCTTGCTCCCAGTGCTGAATGAACTCAGGAATCAGCTCGGGAGGATCTTGCAGGTCTCCGTCCATAAGAATGACCGCGTCCCCCGTGGCGAGTTCCAAACCATGTAAAAAAATAGCTTGAGAGCCGAAGTTGCGAGTGTGCTTAGCCAGCACCCAGCGAGCGTCCTTCAAGGCGTATTCCTTGAAGGCTTCGTAGGCGCCATCAGGACTGAGGTCATCAATAACGATGAATTCAAAATCGTAATCGAGGTGCAGAAAAACCCGGTGCAGTCTTTCAAACAAGACAGGGATGCTTTCTTTGTCCATGTAGCAGGGGGCCACGATAGAGATCTTCTTTTTGGGAAGAAAGAGTTTCCGTTCCAAAAGGTGTGGATTCGATCTGTAAAATTCGATGGTCCGACGCAGCCCCTCTTGCAAAGTCAGTTGCGGTTTCCAGGCAAACCGTTTGAAAGTTTTTTCCGTAGAACCTGACCAGCGTTTAAGATCCCAGGATTTTCCCAAGGTCGTGTCCCATTGTACTTGGGAAAAGTGGAATTCATTTTTTAGCAGATTTTCAATTTCACCCAGAGTGGTCTGTGATCCCGAACAAACATTGTAGGCTTCTCCATAGTCCTGGGTATCGACGTCGGAAAGACTGGTTAAAATGATCTCGAGAAGATCATAGATATGCACGAAGTCTCGGGCCGTATTTGCATCGGATAACTTCACGGGCGATTCTTGGATCAAACTTTGGCAAAGTTGAGGGATCAGCCTTTGCGGGTGTTCCCCAGGGCCATAGATTGAAAATAGACGTAATGTGAACGCTGGAAAGTGAAGTTGCTTTCCATAATATGAGATCAGGCCGTGACATTGGCTTTTAGCCAACGAATAGAGACTGTTACATTGTGGCTGTTGATCTTCTTTGGCTTGATCACAGTGACTTCCATATTCACTGGAAGAACCAAGATGAATAAAGCACTGAACCTGGGCCTCTTTCGCAAGGCTTAAAAGATTCTCTAATTGGGTCACTTGCTTAAAGATCTCTGCCGATTCATTTTGCCAAGAGTAAGCGCCGAAGGTCGCCGTATGAATGACCGAGGTGATGCCTTCAAAATGCGGGCGAACGCTCTCATGGAGATCCAGGTCACAGAGTACCAGATGTTCTTTTGCTTTTTCAGTCAGACGAACATTCGAAGTGTTTTTGCCAGAGCTGAGGCCACGACAAGGGACGTCCGCCAAAGTGAGAATATTTAAGAGGTGGGACCCGATAAATCCGTGAGCTCCCGTCACTAAAATGTGACGATGACGAAGAGTCTGAGCTTTTTCAATAAGATATTGGGGGTAGGGAAACTCAGTCTTTGTCATGCACTCTATTTTTCATAGAGACGATGTGACTCGCAATACTTTTTTTATCAAGTCCCTGCATTTTCAAAAGAGCATCCCGAGATCCTGCGATATTGCTTTTACTTAAAGTGAGGGAGCGGATATTTTTGCGAGAGCCGTCCAGTTGAGATTTTATTTGGGAGGAAAGGCTTCCGGGCTCTTGATGCTCCTCAATGAACAACAAACGACCGGTCTTTGCAAAATGTTGATTAATTTTTTCTATATCCACAGGCCATTTTCCAATACAGAACGTCTGTACGCCGGTCTCTTGGTGGGCCGCCTCCAGAACTAGGTCCACCATGGGGCCGACCGTCACGACAGTGAGTTTGTCGCCTTGAGAGAAGACGCGCAGAGGTTCAAAATTATTTTTGCCCGTGGCCGCGTTATTTGTAAGACGCAGATATTGAGGTCCAGTCTCTTGGGTCAAAAGAGTGAGGACCTCTGGCACTTCCTGATCCCGGGCCGGAATCCACGAGGTCCAGGTCGGCCACAAACTGACCAAACCCAGATCGTCGATACTGTGATGAGTGGTTCCCATCAGTCCGTACCCAAGGCCTCCTCCATTGCCAATGATTCTTAAAGAGTCCTCTGGTCCAAAATACAACTTCAAAACTTCCGCGCAACGCCACAGAGTGAAGGAGCTGATGCCGTAAATAAAAACCTCAAAGCCCTCAGCACAAAGTCCTTTGGCAACTAAGGCGGCATTTTGTTCCGAGACGCCGACGTTAAGAACTCTTTGAGGAAAGGCCTTCATAAGATCCAAGGCTTCGGGATACCCCAAATCACAAAGCAGAAGAACACTGTTGGATTTATTTTTGAAGTGGTTTTCTAACCACGAAAAAAACATCTTTTTCAAGGAAGGCCTACTTTGTTCGGCCACTTGTAGTGAGCTTCGAGGGGAGAAAAAAGATTTTCCAGGCCTTGGTTTTTTTGCGTAGAGAAAATAAAAAAACGAGGTTTTTCAGTAGAGACAGTATTAAAATCTATTTTTGTAAGGTCATGCCCTTCTTGGTGGTGCACGTCCCACCCCAGATGTTCCAGGGTCGTCGGTAAATGATGAAGCGGAAAAATCTCGGAGGAATTTCCCAAGGCTTGAACTTGATTGTGATCAAAAAGTACGGTGAGGTTCTTAAGCTGATGGTGTGCAGCGAAATGCAAAGATTCCCAGCTCGAACCCTCGTTGAGATCCCCTTCTGAAACCAAGACATAGACGTGACTCAAATCGTTTTTCATTCTTTTTGCCAGCGCCACGCCACAACCGAGCCCGATGCCATAACCTAAACTTCCAGAACCAAATCCCCACCAGGGATGCTTTTGCGGAGGTTGAAAAGGGGGATGTGCTCCATAGAGACTGCCATCGCGACAGCTCTCCTGCAGATCCTGATCCGATAAGAGTCCTTTTTTATTGAGGATCAAATAAAGAAGACTCGCCGCATGGCCTTTAGAGAGAATAAAGTGATCTTCTTCTTTAAGGGGTCCCCAGAATAAAGAGGTCAAGATATCCAACGAAGAAAGGCAAGAGCCCAGATGGCTGAGACCTCGTTCAGAATGGTAAGCAAGCAGCTTAGATTTTAATTCATTCCGAAGAGAAATCATATCGACTGTCATGGGCTTATGTTAGTCGAAGAACCATCGAGATGCTAGTCAGGAGGTCACTTTTGTTGTCCTCTGGAGGCTTTGCGATAGATATTGGGGAACTAGACGATAGTTCGAGCAGCTCTCGCTCTCCCACGTACCAATTTAGGCACTGTCCAAACGATCGACATCTAAGAAGAGGTGAGTTCGAGCCAAGGGCGGAGTGAGCTTTGCTTTACTCTGAAGTATGAATAAATCGCATCTCAAATCGAATAAAACCATTCCCTATTTATGGGGAGGCCTGTTTTTGGGCGTCTCTTTGGTTGTGGCTTTAATGAGTTTTTTCTATGAGATTCACAGTGCCAGATCCGCAGTAGAACAGTATGTCGGGATCTGGGAAGACGATATTGCACGGGCCAAGATCTTTCAAGGAGATCCCACGCTGCAAAACAAGATTTTGCAGCAACTTAAACAGGTCCACCAGGCCGTGATGGTGACAGAGGTTCAGGCTCCTGAAAGACTGCAGTGCCTTTTTTCTACCGATGTTCCCATCACCTACAACTCACTTCCCGCCGGCAGTGTGCGGATTTGTTTTGCGGGGGCGGAGTTGTTTTTAAAGTCTCTTCTATCTCCGGTTTTTGTGGTGGGAATTCTGCTGGCGTTACTGTTTCTTGGCTTTGGAGTGCGACGCGAATTTTTGAGTCGCCTTCACGAGCAACAATTGCAGGCCGAGCTGGCTTTAAATAAAGAGCTTTCAGCGATGTCCCGACAGGTGGCTCATGATATTCGTGGTCCTTTGACGGCATTGACAACTTTGAGTCAACTTTCCCACGAGATGAGTGTTGAAAAAAAGGAGCTCCTCGAGCTCGCGGTGGCGCGCATTCGCGGAATTGCCGATGATCTTTTAAAAAAAGGTCGAAGTGAAAATCCTCAAGTGGTCCCAAGCGTTCCCGCTCAGGGGCCGGACCTTTCAATGGTGATCAACTCGCTTCTCAAAGAGTATCGTTTTTCTCATCCGGATGTTGAGTTTGTCTGGCACAATCATATTTCCTCGCAAAAAGCGGTGGTGCCGTTGGAGGCTTTAAAACTACAAAGGGTCATAAGCAATCTGCTCAACAACTCGCTGGAGGCCCGCCCTGAAAACGAAGCGGCCATCCATATTACTTTGTTAGAGCGGCAATCCCACTGGCTGGTTCAGATTATGGATAACGGCGGCGGTATTCCCGAAAAAGTTCTGCCTACATTGACTCAAGAAGGAGTGAGCTACGGCAAGGAGCAGGGGCACGGCCTGGGTTTGTATGATGCGCGCAAAACGATGGAATCAATTGGCGGTGAATTGCAGTTGCGTTCCCGTCAGGGCATCGGGACTCAAGTGGTCCTATTGTTCCCCAAAAGCGTCGAGACCCTTTCTCAAAGTTCTTAATTTGAAGTGCCAAGCGGCGTTGTTGATTTCTAATTTTCGAATTTGATTCCTAAAACCTTGTCGATGGTCTGCTCATAGATATCCCTCTGACGGACTTTAGGGGCTTCTTTCCTTTTTATTCCCGCAGACAGAGGCAGTGACAGGTACAGATCTTGTTCTCCCTGTGCCTCTGCAATATTAATTTTGAATTCCAAATCTTTGCAGGCCGCCACCAGAGTCAGCGGCTCCGACAGCCTTTCAGAGGGAGTGATTTGCAGTTCGCTGACATTCAAAGTCGTAATCTTGGTTTTTAATCTTTCTTCGTTGGGATTTTCTATATTGGTAATGGCACAAGGAAAAGCCAGAAGAGTGGGATTTAACGTCGCCACCGCAATCTGCGAAGGAAGGCGGGGAGGAGTTGGGCTTGAGGATTGGAAGGTCATCTCTCGAACCACAAGGCCCCAAGGATTTTCTAGAGTTCGTTCGGTTTCTTCAAGGACCATTTGCAGTGTGATTGAAAGATCGCTTTTCTCCCGATCCTCGGTGATTTGCAGGGCAAGATGTCCTTCGTAGTGATCCATCGATCGTTTTCGCAGCGAGAGCAGTTTGCTAAGCTGGGAAAGATTTTTGCGCTGAATTTTCTCTCGCAGACGTCGCACTTCGCTCAGTCTTAGTTCCCGTGCCTGGGGTCCCATCAAGAAAGCCAAAGAAGTCTGAGATTGCCAGAAGTTGTTTGAGTCGTAGTTGAAGTAGCGCTCCAGAAACTGCCTCAGGAAGGTCATCTTTTCCAGTTCCCCTAGCGGAGCGTTTGGTGGTGCGTCTTTACCCGGGTCCATGGTGACAGCAACAACACGGGGATTATTTTTCAGTCGCCAATAAAGAACACTGACACTGAGAGCCCATAAAAAACACAGGGCCAGCAATCCAGAAAGAACTCGGATCTTCATTATTGACCCTTCTCTAACGGTAGAATCTCCATCATCTGATCACGATGGTATCTTCGGTTGGGACCGTCTGACACCCACTGATCTATTTTGTAAAGTTTCACGCGGGCCTTGTTGCGAGCCTCGTCTTTTAACAGAGTGGATGGGCCATTTTGGAAAAGATCCAACTCAGCCTTGAGTTTCTCATTTTCAAGTCGCATCACCTCAAGATCTCTTTCATCATTAAAGTAGTAGTTGGCAGCGACGGCAGAAACAACGCCCAGAATTCCGCCCCAATAAAGAGCATGCAACTCAGGACGCTCGTCATTGGGTGCCGTTCCCGCTCCGATCGCAGCACCTAGGCCGATGCCGACCGCCGTCGTGGCTAAGCGGCTCTTTTGGTTGGTCGCGCAAGAGACAGAGAAGACGAAGCAAAGACAAGAAAGCAAACTCACTGTTTTCATGTACACAAGTTTAGGTTTAAAGCCTTATGGAGGCAAACCTTTGCTTGCTGGCTTTTGGGCTGGATTCTTTATTTCAGGAGATGTTGGTAGAGCGGAAGATACATATCATCCTCTGGAGACACTTCCAGATCAGACCGGGATGGTGAGTCGGTAAAAACGACGGGAGCATTTTGTATCAGAGCCAAAGGGCAGCACTCGTCGGCTTCTCCCATCATCAAAACCGCCGCCGTTGCCAAACTGTCGGCATGATTGATTTTGGTCATCTTTAAGGGTCTTCCAAAAATATCTTTTTGGCCGATCATATTCTTCACCGGATGAAATCCTGCAAAAGCCAGGGACGCTCCGACAACCCCCAGACGCAAAGGTCCGGTGTGTGAGTCCGTGAGAATGATTCCAAATTCACGAAGGCCCAGGCGTTCCTTCAAAGCTGTTCTTAAAGCCTCTGCCGACTGATAGGGATCTTGTGGATAGAGAATGTAGTCGCCTTTTTCAGAATTGGATTCATCAATTCCTGCAGCGGGAAGTAAAAGGCCGTGTTTGATGGTGAGGCTGACGCCGTGACCGATTTCCCCCAGATAATAATCGGCCTCTTGGCGGATCAAACTTTTTTTGTCGACGCTGTCATGAGCGACCAGGCGATTTTCCGCGAGGCTGACAATTTTGGAGGTGATCGCCAGAATCGACCGCTCCGTGCAAGACGAGCGGTCGATATGCTGAAGGATGAACTCCACCAAGTCATTTCCCGGATGAAAGATGGAAGTATGAATAGGGGAGATCATCAAGGGTAAAGTCACGATTATCCTAATTTCTGAATGATCGCGTCGGTGAAAGAAACGGTCGTTCCTTTTCCGCCAAGGTCACCCGTGCGTGCGTTGATATCAGAAAGAGCTGCAATCAAAGCTTTCATAATTGCATCGGCCTTGGCATTTTCTCCAACGTGTTGAAGCATCATGACTGCCGATTGCAACAAGGCCGTCGGATTGGCTTTGTTTTGTCCCGCGATATCAGGAGCAGAACCATGAACGGCTTCAAAGATCGCCGCTTTTTCGCCGATGTTTGCGCCAGGAACAACTCCCAGTCCGCCAACCAATCCGGCGCAGAGGTCACTTAAGATATCTCCGTAAAGATTTTCTGTGACGATCACATCAAACTGTTGAGGTTTGGTTACCAACTGCATGCAGGCATTATCCACGATCACATCTTTGGTGGTGATGGACGGATATTGCCAGCCGACTTCCTGAGCGACTTTCAAGAAAAGACCATCGGACATTTTCATGATGTTGGCTTTATGAACGATGGCGACGCGAGGCTTTCCTGTTTTTTGCGCAAGATCATAGGCGTAACGAGCGATGCGCTCTGAGCCTTTGCGAGTGATGCGTTTAATACTTTCTGCCGTGTTTTCATCAACCATGCGCTCGATGCCCGCATAAAGATCTTCAGTATTTTCACGCACGATCGTGAGATCAACATCCGGGCAGACACATTGGACTCCAGGCAAAGAGCGCACGGGGCGCACGTTCGCATAAAGATCAAATTTTTGTCTCATGGTTACGTTGATTGATTTATGTCCGCCACCGACGGGAGTAGTCGTTGGGCCTTTGATGGCCAATTTATTTTTATTGATAGAGTCGACAGTCGTTTGCGGAAGAAGTTCACCCAAACTGTTTAAAGCCACTTCGCCCGCTTGGTGTTCTTCGTATTCAAAGGGGGCTTTTACGTGTTTCAGAACTCGGATCACCTGAGTCATGATCTCAGGGCCAATACCATCACCGGGAATCACAGTCAGTTTAGTCATTGTGGGACCTTTCGTTGTATGAAGGTCTTCCTTCTATCAAAGGTGGCCCTAGTTTCCAAGGATTCGTGACTTGCGCGCGAGCTGGTAGGGGGAGCTTTTTTAGGCTCCCTACCAGGAAGGTAGGATGTGGGGGTGGGCTTGGTGGCTCATAAGGTCTCCCCGAAAGGGGCCGGAGCCGGTTTGTCTCATTTCGAGACGTTGATATCCCTTAGAGCAAGCCCTGGGCCAGGCAGGTCAGAGCCTTTTTGCACCACACTTTGCGGCGTGGGGGTGTTGGAATCTTTGACACTAGAAATGTCTTTAAAATTCAGTAGGTTAAGTGTTCTTTGCAGATCTGTCTTAAGCGCTGACAGCCACCTCTTGGCAAATATGAATTTGGGTAGGTTCTAAAGAGGATCTTGGAAATCCTCGTAATGACAGTAGGTTAGCGCTTTAAAG
>JAHRXB010000252.1 GCA_019104905.1 Bdellovibrio sp. | reverse complement strand
CTTTTCATTAGGCTGAACTTTCTAGAATTGATCTTTATCTTACCAAGGAAAGCACAATGAAAACAGGACAAGGTCTATTAAACAAAGACGAACAAGAAGTCGTGATTAGCTACAAAGGTCTTCATCTCAATGGAATTATGTCCCTTCCCAAAGGCGCTCAGGGGATCATCATCTTCGCCCATGGCAGTGGAAGCAGTCGCTGGAGCACTCGAAACAACTTTGTCGCTCGAGAACTGCGCAAAGCGGGACTGGGCACACTCCTGATGGACCTACTCACCCCAGAAGAAGAAAATGATCGCGCCCAAGTTTTTAATATCGACTCATTAGCACAACGTCTGATCTTTGCCAAAAACTGGGTCGCAGAACAGGCCCCCACCCGCTCCATGAAAGTGGGGTACTTCGGCGCCAGCACCGGCGCCGGCGCCGCCCTCGTGGCTGCCGCGCAAGAACCTCAGAACATTTTCGCCGTCGTTTCAAGAGGCGGACGTACAGACTTAGCTGATCGCGCCCTGGCTCGCGTGCAAGCTCCGACGCTTTTGATTATTGGCGGAGACGACGACGTTGTGATCGATTTAAACCGTCAAGCCTACGCCCAACTCCATTGCAAAAAAAAGATCGAGATCATACCCGGTGCCACACATCTTTTTGAAGAACCAGGGACATTAGAGCAGGTCGCGGTCCTTGCTTCTCAGTGGTTCACAGATCACATCGCAACCCAACAGGTCCAACCAAGCCCTCGTCCTTGATTAGAGACGAGGCTGAGCTTCAGGAGGCCGTTTGCCTTTCTTAACTTCTTTTAAAATCTCGACAACTTCGTCGTCGGTGACCTGATCAAACTCCCTAAAAAACTCACTGACGGCGAAAAAGAACTCGGGTTCGTCTAGATCTTTTTAATTATTGCTCGGGTTGGTTTCTCATATGATCGGCCAAATTTAAAAGAGCATGAAGCAGATCCGATCTCAAGGGCTCTGCGACCTTTAAGTCTTCCACGGCATTCACCATACAGATCATCCATTGATCGCGTTCGGATTTGCCAATCTTAAAAGGCATATGTCGCGCGCGCATTTTAGGGTGCCCAATCTTTTCAACAAACAAATTCGGACCTCCCAACCAGCCTGACAAGAACATAAAAAGCTTGTCTTCTGAGGTCTGAAGATTCTGAGGGTGCATCGCTCGAATTCCCTGCGCTTCCGGCAAGGTGTCCATGATCTCGTAAAAGCGTTTGACGAGCTTGCGAAGAACGTCTTCGCCGCCAAGAAGTTCATAAGGGGTTGGGGATTTGTTCATACTTATCTCGAGGGTTTGTTCTGCAAAAAATGAAACCTAAGTTCTTTAGCTGAAAAGGTCAAGGAGGCGATCGGCCTCCCTTTCATAGCCACCATGAGCAGGCCAAGAAACGATGCGCCTTGCCAAAACAAGCCCCTTCATGGTTCAACTAACTTCTATGAGTAACGAATCAAAATGCCCAAAATGTAGTTCCGAACATATCTATCAAGACGGCAACCTCTGGGTCTGCCCTGAGTGCGCCCATGAGTGGGGCGTTCATGCCTCCGCCGAGAGTGCAGAAGAGCAAGCGCCTCAAGATAACGTCATCAAAGACGCCAACGGCAATATTTTGCAAGATGGCGACACGGTGGTCGTGATTAAAGACTTAAAAGTCAAAGGCTCCTCTTCTGTTGTAAAGGTGGGAACCAAAGTGAAAAATATCCGCCTGAGTGATGGTGGCGATGGACATGATATCTCGTGCAAGATTGATGGCTTTGGGGCTATGAATCTTAAGTCCGAGTTTGTAAAGAAGGCTTAGATTTTTTCTCTTGGCTGTGTCTGCAAATGAATTCACAGCCAAGAGAACCTGACGGTCAGGACTACATCGTATAGAAGAATTCTTCTTTCACGATCTTCCCATTCTTGACGGTATACAAACCAACTTCTTCGCCCTTCATGCGCTCGCCCGTCTTCTTGTTGGTCGCATCATATTTATAGTGAACGGCAAAACGGTCCCCTAACGGGAAAGGTCCCGCAACATCCATCGAATGGACGGTCATAGATTGCTCCCAATCGGTGTTCTTGCGGCGAATCGCCTCAAGACCTTTCATATGGGAAGGCATCCCCGGCATTTCCATAGGCTCCTCACTTTGAATCTCCGAGGAGTAAAGCGTATCCACCGCCTTCAGATTTTGACCCTTTTTACAGAGATCTACCAATTTTCTGCCGACCTCGAGAGTTTCTTTTGAAGTCTCCATTGCGCGCTCCTTTGTAAATGAAAAGACTGAACTCCCATACTGCAATCACTTGAGAGCGGATGGTATATGTTTGTAGACAACCACAGCCATTCAGTTTCGACCCTGAAAAAATATTACCCGGATAATATTGACATTTAATTATATCCGGGTAATATTAGGTTTATCGAAAGGCTCTTTATGGATAAACCAACGCCCAAAATCAGACATCCCTTCACGGGGTATCAAAAATTTGTCATTGCTCTGCTGGCCTTCCTGCAGTTCACCATTATTCTGGACTTTATGATTCTCTCTCCCTTGGGGGCCCTCCTGATGCCGGCCTTAAAAATAACGCCGGGGCAGTTTGGGACGGTGGTTTCGGCCTATGCCATCAGTGCCGCCGTATCGGGACTGCTCACCGCCGGTTTTGCCGATAAGTTTGATCGCAAAAAACTTTTGTTGTTTTTCTATGTCGGTTTCATCATCGGAACGTTGCTTTGCGGAATTGCACCGAGCTATGAATTTCTTCTCGGTGCCCGCATTGTCACGGGGCTTTTCGGTGGCGTGATTGGATCCATTGTGTTTGCAATTATGACGGACCTATTCCCTCTTCACCAACGTGGAAGAGTCATGGGGCTTCTGCAAACCGCTTTTGCCGCAAGCCAGGTTTTAGGTCTGCCAGCCGGATTGTATTTGTCTAATCTGTGGGGTTGGCATATGCCCTTTATCATGATCGTTGCCGTCAGTTCTTTGGCCGGAGTGTTCATCGTCTATTACCTAAAACCCATCGACGAGCATCTGAAACTTCAAGTCGACAAAAAGGCTTACGAACATCTTCTTCATACTCTGAATGAACCCCGTTATCTTTTGTCCTTTGCAACCACGGCGTTACTTTCACTGGGGGGCTTTATGATTATGCCTTTCTCCAGCGCCTTTACCGTGAACAATCTGGGCATTCACCAGGATCAACTGCCAACGATCTATCTTATTACTGGGGCGGCCTCCATTCTTATCGGTCCTCTGGTCGGAAAAGCCAGTGATCGCTTTGGCAAATTTCGAACTTTTATCTTCGGCTCCTTTTTAGGAATGCTCATGGTGGTGATCTACACTCATTTAGGGATCACCCCTTTGCCGATGGTGATCTTGGTAAATACCGCGATGTTCATCGGGATCTTCTCGCGCATGATTCCTTCGCAAGCTTTGATGTCAGCGATTCCTTCTCCGGCCAATCGCGGTGCCTTTATGTCGGTGGGATCCTCCCTACAGCAACTGGCCGGGGGGATTGGTTCGATCGTCTCAGGAATGATCGTTGTTCAGGAAAGCAGCGGCATGATCCGTCACTTTGAGGTCGTCGGCTATGTGATGTGCGGCCTCTCTGCAATCACACTGGTTATGATGTACTTTATCAATCGTTTTGCCCACCAGCCCCCACCCACCAACGGAATGCCGGAGGTTGCTCATGGAACCTAAAATAGATCGAAAGTACACAGCCTTTGCGGATTCCAAAAAAGTTGCTTCTGGAGGTGCCATTGATGTTGCCGCCAAGGTAAAGAAGTTTTTGAAGACCGATCCCAAGGCGCAGATTTTGATCTTTGATAATATCAGCAGCAACCAAATCGAAATCGATTTCAGAGGAACTCCAGAAAACGTGATTCAACGCCTGGAGGATCTTTTTGAAGCGTCCGACGTCAAAAAATCAGGTCCCGGCCGCCCCAAACTCGGGGTCACTGCCAAAGAGGTGACTCTTCTTCCTGATCACTGGGAGTGGCTGGCCCGCCAACCCGGAGGCGCTTCGGTCACTTTGCGTCGACTGGTTGAAGAGGCCAAGAAGAAGAATCAGGCAAAAGATCTTCTCCGTCAGGCTCAAGAATCAACATATAAGTTCATGACCACAATGGCAGGCGATCTACCTCACTACGAAGAGGCTTTGCGTGCGCTTTATGCGGGGGAACTGAAGAAGTTTGAAAAGATGATTGCCGAATGGCCCAAGGACATCCGCGAGCATACGCTGGAACTTGCGGAGGGGGCGTTTTAAAGAGAGAAAATAACTAAATTCAATTCAATTTGATACAATCATATTTCTGTTTAGCCTACTTCTTGAGTAAACATAAACTTATATACAAACTAGCCGATATCCATATCCAGATTAAGGAGTCAGCATGGCTAGAGAAACTAAGCAAGACAGAACTGTGCGCGCAATATTGGATCAAACGACTGAACACCTTCATGAGTTGAAGACCCTTGAGGCGAATTCTTCTACTAAAGAACTCGATGTGGAAAGATGGGCACAGAGCTTTATTAGAAATTGCTTAGGATTCACTTCCTCCGGCGGCTACTCAATTAGAGCCCAAGAAACTAAAGGGAAAATGCGCCCCGACCTCGTTATCTTACAAGGTGAGAAGCCCATCTTCGTCGTCGAAGTTAAAAAACTTGGCTTTGACCTTAATAAGGCAGATTTTAGATCGGGAAAGGCACAACTAAGTGAGTATCTTAATCTCATCGGCAACGTCCAATGGGGCATGCTGACAAACGGCGTAGAATGGAAGCTATTTGACTTCTCTCAACCTCAGTACGGTGGCATCGAAATTTCCAACTTCGACCTTAAAGCCGACGGTGACGTTATCGACGTCAGCAAAAAAGCCGTTGAAGAACAATGTTATGAACTTTTAGATCTTCACGAAACCACCTTTACCGCAAAGGGTTGGCCTGAGTTGTCTCGGGAAGCTATGGCTTTTTCTCCAGAATCACTCTCGAAGGCCATTCTCTCTGCAGATGTGGTTCGTTACATTGCCAAGTTCGTCAAAGGTGAATATGAATTTAAAGCCAACCACGAAATCCTCACCGATCGACTCTACTGCCTTCTCGAACAAGGCCTTAATGACGCCATCATTGGATGGAACGAAGCCAAGGCAGCTGAGATTCAAAAATATGTAAAATCTCAGAAAAGAGCCTCGAGAAAAACCAAGAAATCAAAACGTGAAACACAAAATATTAACGAGCCACAGACACAACCTCAACAAACAGAACCCTCTGCAGTAAATGAGGCCAGCGATGACTCGAAGGTAGCTTCATAAGGAGAATTGCTAATGCTAAAATATCTACTCCCTTTATTTTTATTGTCACCAACAGCAAACGCCGTCGATTGTTCAAAACCGACCAACACTCAAGCGCCGGAAGCCCTCAGGGTGTTAGCTTCTATTCCGCCAGTTCTCCCTCTTTCGCAAAAAACTAATGAAACCACAGAAAGAAGTGGATGCTGTTCTCATCACAAAGGAGTCTGTGGATGCTCTTATGGGAGGACCGTTTGCTGTGATGGATCTTACTCTCCAACATGTGGCTGCGATTAGCGACGGAGGACTAATATGAGCAAGCAAATCACACGTAAAAGTCGAAAGTTCCTTGAACACAAGGTATACGTCGAGGAGCAGAGCGAAGAACAGTACGCGCAACTAGCGCCGCCTCCGCCATCGCAACCAAAGAACAATATGGCTAGCTATTTTATTGGCTTTGGTCTTTTGGCCATAGCCTTTGCAATTTCATTTTCAAAAAGCTCTGTTTCTCCCGAGAATCCTCCCGGCGACATAGCGCGGTCGCCTACGACAGAATCTCCGAAAAAGAAAAGCTCAAATGAGTCCGACTTCTCATCAAAAAGAAAAAGGGATCAAGTCATCATTGATCGTGTTAGATTGGGCTTCAAAAACGGAGACTACACCAAGTAGTCTCCAGACCTTAGCCTCATGAAACCCCCATATCAGGGGGACTTCAAGGACACGGCAAAACAGACCCCGCATTATTTCGAAAGAAGTTCAACTCCACCGCGGAGTAGGATAGCATCTAAAGAGATAATTTCAGTGCAAAAGGGGATGTTCGTGAAAAAGCTCTTAATCTGTCTTGCTGGTGGAGTCGTTGCTGTAGGGTGCGGAACACAGTCTTATGTGAAAAATTCCGGGATCACAAGAAAAGCCGCGAGTTCACCTGAAAGTTACAGTCGCAATATTCAGACGCTCAACTCAATTCCCCTATTCCAGGGACTTGAAACTCGCAAAGACAACGAGTTTGATATCGCTTCAGTCCTGATCGGCATTTTCAATAAGATTGAAAATGAATCCAAGAATGCCGACAACTCCCTGAATCGCGGCACTCACGCCAAAGGACGCTGTTTTGAAGGCGACTTCACCGTGTTCTCAAATGAAGAACTCAAGAATCAATTCCGCTACTCTGACACTTTGATCAATCGACTGAAACAAGGATTTTTCGCGCAAGACGGTGATCACAAAGCCGAAATTCGTTTTGCCAATGCCATGGGCGCAAAAAATCCCGACACCGTCGCGGACGTCAGAGGCTTTTCATTTTCGGTTGAGACCTTTGGCGACCTTAAAGACCATAGTGGTGGATTCAGACAAGACTTCATGATGAATTCGTCCCCGATGTTTGCCGTCAATAATATCCAGGAATTTTTAGAACTCATGAAGACCGCAAGACTTGCCGGAGGCGATTGGGACTACTTTCCAAATCCTTTTTACCTGAAGTCCGTGATTAAAGCGAAGAGACTTCTAGATCAATATCAATGTGCGGACACCAAGAGCTACGCGACCGAGGAATACTGGGCAAACCTCCCCTACTCCCACGGTCTTCGTCCCGATGGCCATCCCGTGGATATCGTAAAATTCAAAACGACCCCTTGCGACGGTCAGGGCATTCAGCATGAATCCTCTGTTGGAAAGTCCGCTGACTATCTTCAGGCCGACATCGTTCGCAGAGCCCAAAGCGGTCAAGTCTGTTTTTTGTTCCAAGTGCAGTTCTTTGACTTAAATAAAGCGAAAAGTTCTCTAAAAGGACAACGCTCTCGCTGGACGGCTTCAGATTGGATTGAAAACGGCGGAGAACTTTGGGAAGAAACCGCGATGCCTTTCTATACGATCGCGAAGATTGAATTAAAGCCCGAGTCATCACGGGAAATTTCTTGCGAAGACCGTTATATCAACACCCGTCTGCATTCTAATCGCGCGAATCAGCCGTTGGGATCCATCGCCCGCGTCAGAACCATGGTTGAAGAAAATAGTCGTGCACGCAGAATGATGGAGATTCGTTGACCCGAACTCCCCTGACTTACTGGGCAGCCTCTTGATAATACTCTTCATGATCCCAAAAGCCGGGAACCGTGTAGAACACATCGGCCATCTCAGGGGTTAATTGATCACGCAAAAGCAACTCGTTGCCACCCAGGCAAAGGGTTGCAACTGCGCTGTAAAGAGTCGCCGGAGGTTGGAAGCTATAAGTGAATCCCTCCTTCGTCTTTTTGCCACGAAAGCTGCTCTGACAGGATTTGATTTCCTTCTGAATCCACGCAGGTATTTCGCTCTTCAGTTGCTGAGCCATCGTTCGGATTTGGCTCGCTGAACAAGTTCCCAAAGTTTGATTTAAACTGTGGAGTTTGTCGAGACCACTCCAATCAAGCCCATCGGCAATATCTTTAGCGCGGTCACTGCAGTAAGAGTCCTTAACAAGACACTCTGCTCCTTTGCGCTCATATCCATTCGGGCAACGAACGGCGCATCGGCGCACAAAATCGTCGTCTTCAATAAACTCCTCAAACTCAGAGCATCCATTGATATCCAGGCAAAGATTATCATTGGATCTGGTTTTATAGTTCTTAGGATCCACCTTAAATAAATTGACCACACTTTTATCAAGACTCTGACTGCACACCGTACACGTCCCGGTGTCGTTGAGAACTTGCCCCTCTGGACACATCCGCACACAGTTGTCTTTTTCTTTTTTAAAACCAAATCCCCAAGTCCCCGGCTGCAATGACTCGACATCTTTACCCACAGGGTAGCACGTCATCTTCTTTCGTTCCTCATCTGAAATCTTATTGAGCCCGTTACACAACCCCTGAAGACCTGCCATCGGGTCTGATTTTAAACCACTCGCTGCACAGGCTGAGGGAGAAATATTTTGAGAAGCCGAGCTTGTATTGCCATTGGCGGTCAAGAGCAGCGCCGTCTGCATTTGTTGATTCTTATATCCCACACGAATATCATAAAACTGAACCGAACTGGTCAGCCGGTTTTGCGGGCGACGAGTGACGCTAAAAACAAAGTCACTGGGAAGACCCTGTTCCTTTTTTACCACGTCCCCACAATCAAGAGCTTTAATTCCGGGAGTATGAAGCGTCTGCTGCTGACTTTTGGAAAAACACTGGGAAAAGGCGTCTGATATTTTTTGAAGATCGTAGGCTCTCGCTTCAGCTCCACACAAAAGAGCCACAGCCATAAAAATAGAAAAACCACGTACGTCAGCTTTAAATCCCATGTTGATGATTGTAACAAGAAGACCTTAAGAGCCGAAGACCAATTTACAGCCGAGCCCAGGGACATGTCCCCATGTCCACCAGACCTATTCCTTCGCAAGTTGGAATTTCTCAAAACGCTGAAGCTCTTGTTCGATAAGCTTCTTATTGCCTGGTGATTTATGCTTCCCCAACCAACTCCACTGCTGAATCAGCAGTTTCTGCTTTTGTCGGTCTGTCTTTAAGTCAAGAACAGCCACTGCCTGATCTCCAATAATCACAGGCAAGGTGAAGTATCCGTATTTTCTTTTTTCTTTCGGTAAGTACGCTTCAAAGCGATGGTCATAGTCAAAGAACATATTAAAACGTTTTCTTTGAATCACTAACGGATCAAAAGGCGACAGGATGTGTGTCAAATCATTGGCATCACCAATCCCCTCATCAAGATGAGAAGGCTCCATCCAAAACTGAACCTTTTCAACGCCTTCAACTTTGACTGGAATCAGGACACCCTTACGAACGCGGGCTTCAAGACACTTGAGGATTTCCTTCTTATGAGCGACCTTCTTCATATAAGAGGCCGACTCGACACTGATCAGCCCTTGCGAGCGCAAAGCACGATCAATGTCATACTCAAAAACTTCCGCTGCCGAGGCTGCTTTGGGCCGCTTCGTCCAACCAAAATGACGATCTGTCAGTTCGTATTTCTTCAGCATCCCCTGTCGTTCGCCAATGACTAAGTCCCCGCCGTTAAAAGCGCATTGCAAAGCCTTCTTGGACGGTTTTCTACTAGCCCACGGATGATCTTTGTCCACGAGAACTTCATCATTCACATCACGAATTGAAAGCGCCCCCTGCTTTTTAACCAGGGCCACAACTTTTTTAACGTCCGCTTCCGTCACTGAAGAATACCAATCGGAAGGATTCCGTTTTCTACGCTTCATATCGTTCATAAAATATTTGAAGTCATCCGTCGCGATGTAAGCAAGAGCATGAGTCCAATACTCAAAGACAGTTTTATCTTTACTTTGCGCCTGCTGCAGATGGGACTTTTTATAGTCAGGAATTCGCGAATACAAAATATGGTGATGGCATCTTTCAATCACACTGATCGTATCGATTTGCACATACCCCAGATGTTTGATGGCCTTCACCGTCGCCTTGGGACCACGGCCAAAATGATTCGACTCATGCAGGCCTTGGGACTTCAACCAAAGCGAACGAACTTGGGCTTTTGAGAGTGTGGACTCAGACATCCGCTTGCGCCCTATTCAGAATCCGGCCCCTCGCTCTGATCAGCATTATCATCAGCATCCTCAGAATCATCTGGCGGAAGTTCCGTCTTGGTTTTGGTAAGAGCTGGATCTTGCACAGAGGATGGAGTTTTAGCTAAAATCGTATTGCAGGCAGCTTTCACCTTAAAAAAATGTTTCCACATTTCTTCATTAGCCTTTCCCTTGATCTCGGGGTCTTGCAACTCGGACCCCATGTAGGAAGGCGTTTTAGTAAACTCCTTAAGACGTTTGAGTTTGCCAGGAATTTTGCGTTCTCCGTCGCATTCGCCTTGAGAAGCCTTTCCACCTTCCGCAATAAAGCTAAAAGCTTTCATGGGAGGTTTCTTTTTCGCCCAAGCGGCAGAGCCGGGGTTCACCATCGGCTGAAGAAGTAATACACACGTAAAGATCGCTAATTTTTTAAATTTGATATTCGACATATGCAAAAATACTAGCAGGAAAACCGTCCCGGAGAACTGCAAATTTTACGATCGCTCCCTGCATCTCGTTACGCATTGCGTGAGTTCGTATTAGAGATTGCTCGTGAGTAAAGCTAAGATTTTGTCCTTGGCTTAACCGATTCCTTTCTTTGGAATCAGATTTCCCAAATCGATACCTAGACCTCAAAAATTTTAGGCAAAATAGATTTTAGCATCGGGAATCTTATGAAGCTCTTGCAAAAAGAGCGAAGGCATCCCCTTGCGAGTTAACAAGAAGGCCTTCTTCTTTGCACGCGTTAAGGCGACATAAAAAAGACGTCGCTCTTCAGCGTACGGAAATGGATCTGCCTCAGGCATATACATCTGCACAAAGGGGTTATCATTTTTTATCGACGGGAAACCCATCGGGCCACTATTCATACCCAAAACAAACACATAATCTGCTTCTAAGCCTTTAGACCCATGAAAGGTCATCGTCGAAATTTCTAAAGTTTTTGGATACTCTTTATGCCACTCCAGAATTTTGCTGCGATGAGGAAGTAGATATTTATATCGACTTAAAACAAATACTTTGGCCTTCTCATTTTTGCGTCTGAGTTCTTCTGCCAACCGCTGCAGTTGTTTTTCGATTGCCGGAAAAGCCCCGTGGTCTGAATCATAGCTTAAAACCTCCAAGACTCCATGGCGTCCGCTATCGCGGGCAATGACAGCTTTCTTCTTTTGTATTGGATTCTTTTGCACGAACCAAGACGCCGCATCCGCAATCCCTTGATTGCTTCGGAATGTATTCGTCAGAAATAGCTCTTGAGTGACTCCAAAGTACTTTTCGGCTCGGGTGAAAATATCGAGATCTGCACCAGCAAAGCGGTAAATCCCCTGCCAATCGTCCCCCACCGCAAACAAAGAGGCTTCTTTATGCTGATCTAGAAGTGCCTTCACCAAACGCCTACGTCCTTGGGAAATATCTTGAAACTCGTCGATGCAGATAAATTTATAAGGACTTCTATAGACACCATTTTCAACATAGAGCGAAGCTTTGATGAGCATCTCCTCAAAATCTATTAAATTATTTTTTGCCAGGGCGTCCTCATATCTTTTTAGGACCGCAAGAATTAAGTTATGAAAAGCCTGACTAAGAAAATCAAACGGTTTAACTTCAAGGCTCTGAACCGTCTTCCCCTGATTGCGGATCTGTTTAATAATTGTTGCGAAGTGACCCATCAGGGCATTTTTTGCCTCAGTAAACTCAGCTGACTCAGACTCAAGATTTTTTGGCTCCGGATTCAGACCGAACTTAATCAATTGCTCTTTTAGAACCGCAAAAACAGTTCCATCTAAAAACATCGCACTGTGGGTTTCGAAAAACTTTGTCTGACTCTCATTAAAAATCTTTCTCTTCCACTCAACCGTGGAAACATACATAGCGCCACCCAGGAATTCTGGTGCTTCACCGTCTTTATTCAACGCAAAGTGCTCATGATAGACATCGGCATCGGGATAATAGAAGTCCGGTTTAAATTTGCGAGATTTTTCCTTACTCTCACCGCCCCCCTGAATTTCTGTTTCTTTTTCGTATATGTATTTAATGCTATTTAAAGAAAGCCAGTTCGCAAGGATCAGCTCTTCCAAGGAACGAACCTGCTCTCCATTTAAAGTCCGCAAGGACGGAGTTTTTTCTCGGGCGCTGTTTTTCATGTCCATCGCATCAGATGAACTGTCATTAAATAGCTCTTGATAGTAAGAGCGCTGGTCATAACTTGTGGCGTTTCCAAACATCAAAGTTGAAACAAGCAAAGTCATTTCAGCTTGGCGCGAAGGGTCTTGGCAAACTTCTTTCACTATATCCCCAAGAAGATTTTTAAAAAGATCTCCATCATGCGCCCAAGGGGCCAACTGCGGCTTTTTGCCTTCCACCGTTTGAATTATTAACACTCCCAAAGAATGAAAGGTCCGAATATCAGGAGTCAATCGCATACTCTGTTTGCGGAGTGCTTCTGCGAAGCGGTCTTTCAAACCATCCGCAGCTTCACTAGCAAAAGCCAACATCAGAATTTCCTGGGGTTCGAAGTACTTTTTCTTAAGAGCGTAAATGGCCTTCCCGACAAGCGACGATGTTTTTCCAGATCCCGCGGAAGCAACCAGCACATTGACATCCTCGAAATAAACCGCAGCCAAACGTTGTTCTTCCGTAAGGGGGCGTGTTTCGACGCTGTCAAATGTATGACGATATTGCTCTAGCTCTTTATTTACAAAGTCTTCATTGCGCTGTTGAATGCATTCCTCAAAATGCAATTTGAGGTGTATAACGACTTTCGCCTTCGCTAATAACGAAGTCACCTCAGGCTGGTGGCGATCTAAAAATAGACTGCGGTCTAATTTACCAAGAAGAATGAAAAAATCATCGTCGAATTTCTGCTGCCAGCTCTGTGCAAAAGAATCTTTTTTTGATGAGCTAATAAAAAATTCTGAATGCAAAAAGCTGTCACTCCTTTCGAAACATGCGATAATGCGAGCCTTGTTATTAAGAAGTATTCTTTGCGCTTGTTCCCTGAGGAAAGTTTGCAGACGATCGTAAGTTTCTTTTTCGACTCCGAATAGTTTAAAGGCCTCGGATCTTCCAATGATGGTCGCCGTGCCAAATAAAAAGCCTGGATGATATTGAATTTCCTCAATGTCAGCGACATCCCATTGTCTGCGGTTGAAAATCCATTTAATTACAATGGCACGGCCCGAGGTACGCAAGGACCACCTTGCAGCCCACAAAGTGATGATATTCCAAAGTAATGAGGAGGTCCGAGATAGTTCTGTCATAAACAACGTGAAGTATATCGGCTCTTTGGGAAAATTTAGGAGTTACGCATGCGCCTAGGTTTACTTTCGGCATTAAAACTATACTTTAGGCATAGCCCTTTAGGCCGAGTCCCACATGGAGGCCCCATCGAATTCAATTTATCTTAAAGATAGATATAAACAGCAACCAAGGTGATCACTATCGGCAATAGGAACGTCAGGCCAAGGACTAAAAGAGTTTTCGATCGAACTCTTTGCTCATCACTTTCAATCTTTTGTTCGTTACTCATGCTGTTCCTTTAGATATGAAGGTTCTTCTCACGAATTTTGGGCAAAAAAAAGCCCGGCGAAAGCCAGGCATTTAAAAATTTGGTAGTGAGAGGCGGACTTGAACCGCCGACCTACGGATTATGATTCCGTTGCTCTAACCAGCTGAGCTACCCCACCACACGTAACGCGTTTGCGTGAGACAGGATTTTTAATTGGGGGAGCGTGTTATGTCAACGATGGGCTTTGCGTTATAGTGGCTTTTTTAATTTTTTGCCCACAACCTCGCCTTAGGTCTTGACCTCCCCCCTGTTTCCACAATGCAATAACAGAGGATGTAAGAAAACCACCATGGAGGGGGAAATTACTATGAAAAAACTCATGATGGCACTGGCGGTGCCGGCGCTGCTTATTGGCTGTTCCAAGGATTCCAAGCCAAAAAAGCCAGGTTCCGACGGCATTGCGGGTCTGTTCTGGACCCAAGAAGCAAACCTTATCACTATTAAATCCACAGATGATCAACCTCTGGCGGGAGCACAAATCCTGATTGGCGATGCTCTCAATGCACCTTTTGAAGGTAACTTCCTGACCGCCAACGAATCCGGCCAAGTGGAAATTCCCGCCGCATGGACGACGCCACTGACTGTCACCGTTCAAGCTCCCGGTTATGTGCGCAGCACTTATATGGGACAAGAACCCGGTGCTTTGACAATCAAACTGCGCCAGCAACCCACAAAAACTCAATACGAAGTTCGCGGCGGCACTCAAGGTCTCCCCATTCAAGACAAAGATGGCCTTGTCGATTTCGGTCTTGTGATGCCCGCGTTCTCAAAACTCGATTTGATGGCTTTCGACATTAATAATGTCATCAGCCCCCAATTCGATCGCATCACAGCCATGGGCCAAGACATTGATGTTCCCGCAAACATCTCCCTGCCCCGTCAAAGTGAGAAATATTCTTTATTCACAATCACGTTGGATAAACCCACCTACCGCATTTACTACGGTCAAACGGGTGTGAATCGCGTTTTTGCTGCCCGCGGACGCTTCCCATTTAAATCCACGGTCGACGCCCTCAGAAACGGAGCCGAGTTCTATGAACTTATCAATGATTTCAAAATCAATGGCGGAGCCGTTCGCGATATCGAAGTAAAATCAGCCCAAACAAAGTTGGATATGCCCACCCGCGAAATCAACTTCACGGACTCTAAAGGACTGGTCGCTCCTCAATTCCGCGCCGACGAAATGTTCCTCGCTGTGGGTATCGCCAAACAATCAGGCTACATGATCCCCACGGATGTGAAGAAAACCACTCAAGGACAAAAGCTGACTCTGAACACTATGCCGGACTCAGAACAAATGATCCTTGGAGTGCTGAAAAAAACCGCAGATATGAAAAGCGGCGGCGATCGTATGAGCGCAACTTTACTTCCGTTTGCTTCAGGTGTTGCTCCCAAGATGCTTCCCCTCATCCCCGATCCTACACTTGCTAGCGATGGGGAGGTTTTAATGCCTAAATTTAACACAGTTGATGGCGTCAATCCGATTGCGACCTACTCTATTCTTTCCAAGGTGGAGGACGTGGTGCAAGGAACCGCAAAAGTGAAAGTCCTTCA
>JAHRXB010000174.1 GCA_019104905.1 Bdellovibrio sp. | reverse complement strand
TCTCTAAAGAACCAGGAAGTAAAGGAAGGGAGTCGGGAACTTGGGGATTGTAAAATTCCTCCAGGGCATCGTGGATGGCTTTCCCTTGTTGATTTGTTCCATAACGATTGACGATCTGTGTGAAAATTTCCGTATGGGAATAGCGAGAAGCAAGCTCTTGCCGCATATTCAAACAGTCTTGGAGATCACAGCGAAGACCGGCGGCCAACATCGCTTCGCAGGCTCGCTGCGCGGCCATGGGAACAAGCAGACCCGAGGTGTCCAAAAGAGTGTCGTCCAAATCAAAAGAGATTGATTTATATTTCGCCATTCAACGTGTTCTTCCTGTGAGCAACATCTCTAAACCTGTTTTAAAGTGAGGCCAGACCAGGTTCAGGTCGATGTGCTCTTGCTCTTCAATGCACACAACAGGGATTTGATGTTCAATCCATCCATATTGTCCCAGACTGCCTGGGGTCGGGTATCCAATGTCTTCGCGGGCTTCGTATCCGGTGCCAGTGGCTAGAACTTCTGCCGCCTGTTTGCCGGGAAGACCCGTGTAGACAACGCAAGGCTCCCACGAATGAAAGTGTACTATGAGCTGTGGCTTTTCGTCCTCAATGAGTTTTACCAAGGCCTGAACTTCCTTTTCGCTCCCGGGCGAAGGACCAGGATAGTATCGAGGTGCTTTGGCCTCAGGGCTCCAGTCGCGACAGGGAAAGTTTCGATTCAGGTCGACGCCGTGAGCATTGGTGCGCTGATTTTGAGAGTATCCATCAGGATTGATGCAGGGAATGAGAATCCAAGGACGAATTTTCTCACTTCTGAGGGCTTCTTCCTCTTGCAGCCAGCGCAACAGCTCTTCAGCCAAGCGCACGCCTTCGGGCTCATCACCGTGGACGCCACCAACAAAAAGCAGAGGGCGCTCGGAAAAGCCACTGAGAGTGTGTGATTTTTTATACAACTCAATGGGTGTGCCCCGCACGGTCGAAGCCCAAGAAGTTTGATGAAAAATTTTTCCTTGCATGAGACAATTAAGCCTGTTTTTTTCAGAGAAGAAAAGCTTTTAAAAGGAAGATCATAAATGTCTGCAAATGCATCTGAGAAATTGACGGTGATCGCTCTTGCCGCAGGGAAGGGGACGCGCATGAAGTCGCCTCTTCCTAAAGTTTTACATCCCGTGGCGGGTCGCCCCATGATTGAAAAAGTGATTCAAGCTTCAAAACAGGCCGGTGCCTCCGAAGTGCGTGTGATTGTCGGCCATGGTCAAAATCTGGTTCGACAAGTGGTCGAACCCATGGGTGTGGCTTGTTACGTTCAAGACGAACAGTTGGGAACGGCTCACGCGGTTCGTTGTGCCAAACCTGAAACGATTGAAGGGGATGTCGTGATCATGAATGGCGATCATCCGTTGATCGAAGCTTCAGATATCAAAGACTTCCTGCGCATTTTCCGCGATGAAAAGTGCGATCTTGCCGTGGTCACGGCCGTCGTAAAAAAACCGGGGGAGTTTGGTCGTATTGTGCGCCACAAAGGCGATCTGATGGCGATTGTAGAAGCCAAGGATGCTTCCGCCGAAGCTTTGAAGATCAACGAGATCAATACGGGCATCTATGTCGTCAAAGCGTCCATCTTATCTGAGTATCTTCCTAAGATTCAAAATAACAACGCCAAGAAAGAGTTTTACATCACGGACTTGATTTCTTTATGCATTCAAGACAAGTGCCGAGTGCAGGCAATCAAGTCCACTCCGAAAGTGGCGGTGGGTGTTAATAACCAAGTGGAATTGGCGAAGGCCACGCGCTTGCTCTTCAAACGCAAAGCCTTGCGCTTGATGGAAGAGGGCGTTTTGATGATCGACCCTCGCACAGTTTATGTGGAAGAAGGTGTGGAGATCGGCGCAGGGACTGTGATCTATCCGAATGTCTTCATTCGTGGGCGCTCTAAAATTGGCTCTTTCACCGTGATTGAATCCAACAGCTTCATTTCGGACTCTGAGATTGGCGACAGTGTTCAGGTGCGCGGCGGAAGTTATCTAGAGTCCTCCAAACTTCACAATAAAGTTTCCGTGGGCCCTTATGCTCGTCTGCGCCCAGAAACCGAGATCTTTGAAGAAGCTCATGTCGGCAACTTCGTTGAGATGAAAAAAGTGAAATTCGGAAAGAAGTCCAAAGCTGGTCATTTGACATATCTTGGGGACGCCGAGATTGGCGAGGAAGTGAACGTAGGTTGCGGAACTATAACTTGCAACTATGCTGCGGACAGAAAGAAATATAAGACCAAAATCGGCAACCGTGTTTTCGTCGGAAGTGACACACAGTTTGTGGCTCCCATCGAAGTCGGTGATGATGCCATCATTGGCTCCGGCTCGACGATTACGAAGAATGTGCCGGCCAAAGCTTTGGCAGTGGCCAGGGGGAAGCAGTTTATTAAAGAAAACTATGCTCCCAAGACCAATGAACCAGAGACTAAAGAGTAGGTGAGTTATGTGCGGAATTGTTGGATATTTAGGCCCACAGAATCCTAAAGATATTATCGTGAACGGTCTTAAGAAATTGGAATATCGCGGGTATGATAGCGCGGGTGTTGCCATCTTGGATCAAGGAAAAACCAAGCGCGTTCGTGCTCAAGGCAAGTTAAAGGCTCTTGAGGATAAGCTCGTGAATGAAAAATTCGATGGCCACATCGGAATTGGTCATACTCGTTGGGCGACTCACGGGAAGCCTTCTGAAAAGAATGCCCATCCTCATCAGGTGCGCGGTATTAATCTGGTTCACAACGGAATTATTGAAAACTATTTGGATATTCGCGAAGAACTTCTTGCTCAAGGAGCGGAGATCACCTCCGACACGGACTCTGAATTGGTGGCGCATTTGATCGCCAATGAAGTCGAAGTGACTCAAGATTTATTTAAAGCGGTGGAAAGCGTTTTGGATAAGATTCGCGGGGCCTTTTCCATTCTTGTGATGTGGGAACAAGAGCCGGATCGATTGGTGGCTTTCAAAGACGGCCCTCCTTTGGTTGTCGGTTTGGGAGAAAAAGAGGTTTTTGTTGCTAGCGATGTTCAAGCGTTGATTCAGTACACAAAAAAATTCGTGTATTTGGAAGATCGCGAAGTGGCCTCCATCAAAGGAGTGGATGTTCATTTTTTCTCGGCCAACGGTTTCCCGATTCAAAAGAAGGTGGTGGAACTGAATTGGAATCCCGAGATGGTGGAAAAACAAGGATACGCGCACTACATGCTCAAAGAAATTTACGAGCAACCGCGCGCGGTGGCGGCAGCCATTGAGCCGCATGTGAATCCTGAAAGCTTCTCTGTCGCTTTAAAGAATGTTGGCTTTGGCGGTCAACCCGTACAAAGACTGGAGGAGTTGGACTCGAAAGCGGACTGGGCAAAAACTCAGGAAGTTTTTAAAGGAATTGAGCGCGTATTTATCATTGCTTGCGGTACCAGTAACTATGCGGGCATGGTGGGAAAATATTTGATCGAACAATTGGCGAAAGTCCCTGTGGAAGTGGATATTGCCAGTGAGTTCCGTTATCGCAATCCGGTGATTCCGCCAAAGTCCTTGGTGATCACGATTTCTCAAAGTGGTGAGACGGCGGACACTCTGGCGGCGCTTCGTCTTGCCAAGGAAGCCGGAGCAACAACACTGTCCGTAGTAAATGTAAAGGGCTCCACCATCGACCGAGATAGCGATTATGTACTCTATACCCATGCCGGGCCTGAGATCGCCGTAGCCAGTACCAAGGCCTACACTGCACAGCTTTCCTGTTTATATCTGTTGGCTTTCAAATTCGCACTTATTAGAAAGACGCTTACAGAAGAGAAATGTGCTTACTATATTAAGGAGTTAAAGGATGTCATTCCTGCGATAGAGGAAACCTTAGCCTTTGATAAGACAGTGGACGATATCTGCAAGCATCTTGTGGATAAA
>JAHRXB010000130.1 GCA_019104905.1 Bdellovibrio sp. | reverse complement strand
GGTTGACATAAAAACTCCCAGCAACGGAACTCCTGTTTTTAAAACGAAATCCGAGGGGGAATTTTCGCCAAGTTTTTCTGCCGAATGTGCAAAGGCTGAAAAGGGGACGGTGCGGATTTCATTGTCCGGGCTAATGATCCTCCAACCAGTCCCATCGTGAAATTGAACCCGTAAGAGGCGAGTGTGCCCTGCGGCGGGTGTGTAGGTGCCAGCCACATTGTTGTTAGGATCCGCACAGTCATGGGTCTTGGTATTGTCAAAGACACTTAAGAGAGTTTTTGTTGGAGAGATGGGAAAGAGCTTGTTGCCTGTGCCGATGGGCACATCAAAGACGCCCTGACTGTTGGTCATGTCGATGGCGTTTTTTTGTTCTCGATAGATGATGCAAGTTCCATTGTTACTGGTGACTTCAAAAAGAAAACTGACGTTATTATATTCAAGAGGCCGTCCCTCCGAAGATAAGATGCGCCCTTGATAAGTTAAAGAATTGGGAGCCCCCAAAGAATAAAGAGGGGTCACTACGATTACCAGTACGTTCAGGAAGTGACATTTGAATTTCATGGGAAACTTATCGACGTCTTTTTGACAAGGCTTTAACAGGTTCTCAAAACGAAGCACACGAAGATCTCAGCCCCAGAACTAAAGTAATGATGTAACATTCCGATACGCAGAAGGTCATCACAAGAGATGGGGATTTATGAAAGTTACTATCATTTTTTTCACTCTTCTATTTTCCACGGCGGCGTATTCAGCGTCTCGCGAAGAAATCGAACAGAAGATTGTGGCGGATCTTGCTGGCAGTCTAGCGCAAATCAAAACTCCGCAAGAGGCGTTAAACAGAGTGCGATCGCGACTGAAACCTCAAGAGGTGGAGTATCTGCAGAGTTTGATCAGTAAAAAACTTTGGGTGGAAATGCCGACGGTTCAAAGTAATAAGAACACAGTTTTATTGAAGTTCTCCAACAACAAAACTCTTCCGGTTGAAATCGTTGATTATTGGACCGGGGAGTATGTGTTGGGCGGATACAAGCTGGAAATGAGTAAGTACCCCAAGTTAGACGAGCGCATGGCATATCTGCGACGGGTGGTGCAAAGCAAAGTTTTAAATCAAGACCGGAAAGGGGCGGGTTTATTTTCCTTATTTTTCCCTGCGGCTCACGCCTCATTGACTTGTAATAGCATCGTCAGTTCGGGCTGTCTTGAGGTCTCCATGGCGACCAGCTTGTGGTTGATAAGAACGGTTTCTGAAGAGTCTCCTTTGATGCGTTGTAAAGAAAACTATTACTTTAACAAAAATCAGGACATGACTAAAAAGTGCCTGGCGCAGTTCAACAACAGTCCCACCATCACCACGATTCAGGAGCTGAGTGAGGTGTTGATGCAAGCTCCAGACGCCTCGATCGACATCACCTGCAACAAAGGGGAAGGTCCTGATATTTGGATCAATGGCTCTGAAGTCATTCGCTTAGGGAAGGGCTTTGAACGATCTGATTACTCCATTAGTATGGAGCAGGACAGGAAGAGTCGTCTGTCCAGATTGCCAGAGTTGGCGATCCGTTGTTGCCAAAAGAAGTCCAGTGATCCGTTGGCGGGGCACTGTGAAGAGTTTGTTACCAATCATCTGGGATCTAAAGAAAACAGAAGAAACGAATTTAAAAGTCCAAATCTTAGAGTGCGAGGCAAAGAGGTCGATGGGGTTCGCTAAGGCGAATTACTGTTGTGACTTGTTCGCTTGAGCGGTGAGGGAATTGTCACGGGCGATGGCCGCAGCGACTTCCTGCTGGTTGAACGGAGTCCATTCTTCGCGAATGATTTTGTAAGAGTCACCGGACTTGAGTGCGTAGATCGTCTTGACGCCGTAATCGACGTGTTGATCCGATTCATAGCGCTGTAGGGTTTTCACTAGCAACTGATCATTGTGTTGAACGATATAAGGCTGGGAAAGATGAACTTTGATGTATTCATATTTCGTTTTCAAACCAGCTTTATGATTCTTCCAAGAGTTGAAGTTGAAGCCGGGGGCTTTAAAGTCTTTATCGTAATAGCTCATGTACTTTTCAAGATCATTGTTTTCCCAAGACTGGCGCCAGCCTTCGATGAAGCTGTTCAGCTCCAGACGACGCTTTTCGTGCTCTTCTTTGGAAAGGTAATTGACCTGATCGAAAATCAAAATGGGAGTCTCGCGCAGTTTGATGTAGTCGGCGAGCTTCTTGATCACCTCGTTGCGCACGACCACACAGCCTCGGGATCCTCGAGTTAAAGGGACAGAGTCGGGAATGGCGTGAAGCCAGATGCCAGAACCGGTTTTCTTTTCGCGTTGATCAAAAAGATTGGGGTAGTTGGTCGTGAAAGCCAAGGCGCCATATAAGCTGAAGGGAATCTTCGGTTGAGTCAGGCGTTGTTCGAGGAAGTAAATACCTTCAGGAGTTCTGTGATCGTCTCGCTTGGTTTTATTGCCGCCATTTTTTCCAATGTCAGCGGGGTATTCTTCCACTTTTTTGATTTTTTCTCCGTTACGTTCAAACACCGTCAACTTGCGCTGTTCTTTATCTACCAACAGAACATAGCGGGAAAAGGCTTCAGTCTCTGAAATCTGCAGAAGAGGTGCGGGAAGAACTTCTTTCGTGTCACTTTGAGACGGGGCTGTAATAGGCGACTCTGCCAAAGTTGGCAGAGAGATAAAACATAAAGCGCAGCCCGTGAGGAAAAATCTCATATTCTTAATTATGCTCCGAGGGGTCTTGTTCTTGTCAAGTGCCTGTCCTCAGATGTCCAAAGCTTGGACGTTTTTCTCAACATTTTCTGTCAATAAATGTGGCCTTAGATCTTAAGACCTTAGCCTGTTTCTCCGATATCTTTCAATGACAAGAGGTTTTTATGGCTGAAAAACAAGACAAAGCTCCCGCGAAAAAAAGAGACCTGGGTAAGTTGCTCCAAGTGGCATTTGCTGTTCTAAATCTGGCAGTTATGGGAGCCGGTGGCTATATGGTTTACGCCTCGACCATGGGTTGGCAAAACCCTATTATCACTGAAGAGATGGCGGAAAGAGAATTGGCTTCGGTGTCAGATGAGGCCGATACAGCGCCTTTGGTTTACACCATGGATAAATTCACAGTCAATTTGGGGGGAGAACCCAAACGAACAATCCGCCTTGAGGTCAACCTACAAATGTTAGGTAAAGAGGGCTTTGAGGAAGTCATGGAGCCAGAGAATCGGGTCAAAGCCCGCGACCGCATTGTCCGTCTATTGAATGACAAAGCCTTTGCGGATCTGGACAGTATTCAAGGGAAACTGTTCCTCAAAGACAAAATTGCGGGCGAAGTGAATGGCATTCTTCGTCGCGGTATTGTGAAGGACGTTTTCTTCTCTGATTTCGTCGTGCAATAGACCAAGGTCTGCCAAAAGTCGCAAAAGTCCTCAAGTCGTTGAATTCAAAGGTTTAGAGTTTCACACTAGAAATCATTGAATATTCAACGAAGGACATCTCTATGAAGAAATGGATTTCTGCTGTGGTGTGGGGACTTTGTTTTTCTGTCTCTGCACAAGCCGTCGAGCCCGTACCCAACAAACCCGACATCAAAGAGTCTTTGGGAGCCATCAAAGGATGGACTTCACAAAATGATTTAAAGATCAGTTTGCCGGTCACGAAATTCACCTTAGATAACGGACTCACCGTTCTTTTGTTAGAGGATCATGCGGTCCCGATGGTCAGCTATCACACCTGGTATCGAG
>JAHRXB010000029.1 GCA_019104905.1 Bdellovibrio sp. | reverse complement strand
ACGTTGCCGGATTCGAGATGATACATGGCCTTGACGATTTTTACATCCCCTGACGCCACAGCGTCACGGATGATTGCAGAGCGTTCGACCAGCTCTTTGGCGACGCCATCGACGTTGCTCCAGGATTCGTGTTCGACATTTTCAGAGGGGGCGGCACTTGCATACTGCTGCAGACGAGGCTTCAGGTCTGCCACCAGCGCATTTAAAGCCGGGCTTCCCATGTCGGTGCCGTGAAGCGAAGACAGGGCCGCCTTAACCGCGCCGCAGGATTCATGCCCCATCACGACAATAAGATTCGATCCCAAGTGAGAGACTGCGTATTCGATACTGCCAATCACATTGTTGTCGAGGGCTTGGCCCGCAGTTCTGATCACAAAGATTTCTCCCAGTTTTTGGTCAAAGACCACCTCAGGAGGAACGCGAGAGTCACTGCAGGACAAAATCACTGAGTGAGGTTTTTGCCCTGTTGCAAGGCGACGGCGATCTTGCGCTTTGGCTCCGTCATTACGGAAAAATCCTTTAGTAAAACGAGCGTTCCCGTTTTTCAGCCAACCCATGGCTTTGTCTGCCGGCACGGGGCCTGCCTCGCGAGGATGCTGATCGTGTGTGCTTTGAATGTGTTGAGCCGCAGCGGCTACGGCCTCTTTCATTTCTTTTGCTTGTGTGTTGGGAGTGGTGTCTTCAGGAGAAACGCGGGTGATTTCCTTTGGACCATTGCTAGTGGCTTGTTCTGGAGCTTCTTTTTTTGCCCCTTGTTGGTCTTTAAGAACGACTTTTGTTTCTTGATTAGGTGTGCGTTGTGTCTGAAAAGTTGAGCAAGCAGCTAATGACATAATAGCCAGGCCCATTGTGAAGACTTTTAACATTTTTCCTCCCTTGAATCTTAGGTTTCATTGTCAGGACCTCGATCGAGGGACGTCAAATTAAAAACAAAAAAACTTTTACCTAAGTAAGACCGGCCCCTAGAATAGCCCTATTGAGGAGTTCTTATGTCCATCACAGTGCTTTCTCCCTCTGAAATTCAGGCTAAACTTCAAGAAAAGTCCTACCCCGCCCAGAAGTCTTATCTGGCCATGTACAGCAGTTGGTTGGGGGGCATCGTGAAAGATCCGGGATTGATGATGGTGCCAGTGGATGACCATTTGGTGCATCGGGGGGATGGTGTTTTTGAGGCGATCAAGGTGGTGGATGGACGCGCCTTTTTGTTGCAAGAGCATTTAGAGCGTCTGGCGGCTTCAGCGGCACAAATCGGACTGCCGTTGCCGATGCCGATTGAGCAGATGCGCGAGGTGATTCTAAAAACCACGGCCGAGACCGGGGCCCGTTATGCAGTCTTGCGTCTTTATGTGTCTCGAGGACCGGGCGGTTTTACGACGAATCCCTATGATTCCGTGGCGTCGCAAATGTATTTGATTGTCACGTCGTACACACCGTTAGCTGAGGAAAAATATTTGGCGGGAGTCAAAGTCGGACGCAGTCAAGTACCTCCGAAAGAGCCTTGGTTGGCGAAAATCAAAACCTGCAACTACCTTCCCAATGTTCTGATGAAAAAGGAGAGTGTGGACCGCAAGCTTGATTTCACCATCGGCATTGATGGACAGGGATTTCTGACAGAGGGAAGCACAGAAAATATCGTGCTGATCGATAAAGATAAAAATCTGCTGCGCCCGAAGTTGCGTCAGATTCTTAAAGGGACCACGATGATGCGCAGTTTTGAACTTGCGCAGTCCTTGTTGTCAGAAGGACTTCTAAGTTCAATTCAAGAAAAAGACCTGACGGAAAAAGATATTTTTGAAGCGCAAGAAGTGATGATGATCGGAACCACCTTGGATGTTCTTCCGGTGACAGAGTATGAAGGACAAAAGATTGGTGAGGGTCGTCAGGGGGCTGTTTCCGCCCAACTGCTAAAACTTTTGCGTGAGGATATGAAGCAGGGGCCGAAGTCGACCCCTGTGTATGCTTAAACTTCCAATTGAATTTTGTCTAACAATTCAGGGTCACTCAAGACCGCTTCGCCACCTTTGGCAATGGCGGTCAGTGGGCTTTCCGCAACTCGCACGGGCAAACGCACTTCGTTTTGAATGCGTAAATCAAAATCGCGAATCAAGGCGCCGCCTCCAGCAAGAACAACACCGCGCTCGATGATGTCAGAAACCAGCTCTGGAGGTGTGTGTTCAAGTGCTCTGTGGATAGCGTTGATCACTTCCTGAACGCAGTTATTCATCGCAAGTCCGACATCTTCGGAGCTCACTTCCATGGTTTTGTTCATTCCAGTTTCAGCATCGCGTCCTTGGATTGAGATGCTGCGAATGTCTTTCTTAGGAACGGCCGTGCCGATGGTCACCTTGAGGTGTTCCGCCGTCGCTTCAGAGATGATCAGCTTTTTATAGCGACGGAAGTAATCAATAATGGCGTCATCGATCTTATGTCCACCCACGCGGGCCGCTTCACAGTAAACAATATCCGCAAGGGCAATCACCGCAACTTCTGTTGTGCCTCCTCCGATATCGATAATCATGTTTCCTTCGGCAGACTTGATGTTAAGGCCTGAGCCAATGGCCGCCGCCATAGGTTCGTCGATCAGAAAAACAGCTTTTGCTCCCGCAGCTTTGCAGGATTGAATGACAGCCTTTTTTTCAACCTCCGTCACTCCATAGGGAAGAGAGACCACAACGCGGGGTCTGGAAAAAGCAGACTTCACGCCTTGCTGACTTAGAAAGTGTTTGAGCATGACCTCGGTGGTTTCAAAATCCGCAATCACGCCATCGCGAATGGGTTTTTGCGCAAAAATACTTCCGGGGTTGTTGGCTAACTTTTCTTTGGCGTCAGAGCCCACGGCGATGACTCTTTTTTTGCCAGGACTGGTTTGTTGGTAAGCGATCAGTGAGGGTTCGTTAAGAATGATCCCTTTTCCGCGCGCAGCAATTAGAGTGTTGGCAGTCCCAAGATCCACATAAAGATCTGCGGCGGTTCCGGCCTCGTCCTTAAAAAACCATGAAAACATATTATTTCCCGAATCCTTTGTGGCTTTCAAATGGGAATGTGACAAAGATCGAAACGTAAGAGTACGACTTGTTTAAGTCCACGCCCACTTCGCCTCCGAGAGTCACTTGATCCCAGTCTACATAATGAAACTCACTGCCCACGACTAAGTTGGTGGCGGCGAAGTTTTCTTCTTTGGTGTTTACGTAAGTAAACGGAATGGCGATGTAAGGCACCGTCAGGCCGTATTCTGTATCAAATTTTTTACTCGCCATGGGGGCGAGTTGCAGGTGCAAGAGGTTTTCCTCTTCGTCTCTGGCTAGGCCGGCGCCCGCACGAAGTCCCATCGCTGGTTGATTGTCGACGTCAGGGAAGGGGATCCACTTTGCGCTGGCAAAAGCGTTAAAGTCGACAGCTCCAGCTCCCATAGAGATACGAGCGCTGGTGGCTTCGTTAATAGAAGAATCCAAGAAAACATTAAAGTTTGTTCCGCCACCTTTATTGGTAAGAATTTGAGGCTCAACTCCTACTTGATATTTTCCTGGAGAAAGAACTTCTCCAGATTCTGCGATGCTCAGGTAAGCATGGGCGTTGGTGCTGAGAAAGAGACCTAAAACGAAGTATTTAGCAAATTTCATGAATAAAAACCTTTCGACTCAAAAAATGGTATCGAGTCGCGAATCGTTTGACAAGACCTTGATCCAAAGAGACCCTGAAAGGGTGACGAAATTGCCAATATCTCTTGTGATCATTACTTTGAATGAAGAAGCCCATATTGAACGCTGCATTCGTTCGGCTCCCTTTGTCGACGATATTGTGGTGGTGGATAGCTTTTCGACGGATCGCACCGTTGAGATCGCCAAAGAGTGTGGGGCTCGGGTTTTTCAGGAAAA
>JAHRXB010000294.1 GCA_019104905.1 Bdellovibrio sp. | reverse complement strand
AATTTTAAGAATATTCTGACGTTATGGGGAGAAGACGTTCAGATGACCGTTTATCTTTCCCAAGATCTCTCTGAAAAAGGTCGCGAGTTCATTGAGAACAAGATCAAAGAATCCAAATCCGTGGGAGAGGTTCACTACGTCACTCAGGAAAAGGCTTTAGGGGACTTTCGCACTCAGCTGGCAAGCTACGCTCCTGATCTGACTCAGGATGAAGAGCTTTTGAAGCTGATTCCGTCCAGTTTGCAGGTGCGCCTTGCGGCGGATATTCCCACGTCACGACAGATGGAAGTTCTGCGGTCTTTGGCCGGCGAAGTGAAGGGTCTGGAGGGTGTGGATGAGGTCAGTTTTGGTCAGGACTGGGTTGAAAAGTACGCCGCTTTGGTTTCGGCCATTGAGATGACCTTGCGCCTTCTCGGCATTGTTATTGTCGCCGCCGCCTTGTTCGTTATTTCCAATGCAATTCGTGCCTCAGTCCAGAACCGTAAAGACGAGATTGTCGTTTTGGAAATGATCGGCGCAACATCTTCTATGATTCGCAAACCTTTCCTCGTTGAAGGGGCCGCTTTAGGCTTTAGCTCTTCGGCGTTGGCGATCTTGTTATGCTTTACGATCTTTATCGGCATTAAAAATCTTCTTGTGGATAAGCTCAGCTTCCTTCGTTTGGGTGAACATTTACAGTTTATTAGCCCAGGCCTTATTGGGGTCTTTATTGTCGGTGGGGTCGCGTTGGGTTCTTTGGCGTCCTATCTTTGTGTGCGTCGTCTTAATGACGGTTTTTCAGGAAGCCAGAGGTAAAGATTGAGCATCTTGCGTGGCCTCTTAGTTTTGATCTTGTCCTTGGCGCTTGGGGTGAACTCCCTGGCGTCCACGAACGCGGATAGTTTGGCTAAAGACTTTGAGGCGACCAAAAAGAAATTAGAAGATGCAGAGCTTAAACAGCGGCAAACGCTTTCGGCGCTCTATCAACTGAATAAAAAAATTAAAAAGATTGTGACCGACAAAGGAAGTCTGTCTCAGCAGCGGGCTTTCTTGGAAGTGAGCATCCGAACTCTCTCATTGAAGGTGGAAGATCTAGATCAAAAATCGAAGTCTCAAAAAGCTCTTTTGGCAGAACGATTAAGGGCTATCTATAAACTGGGAGGGCCGTCTTTGGCGCGCTTTCTCTTTTCCTCCTCCAGCTCAGCATCGCTGGAACGCAATCTTAAAATCTTAGGAATTGTCGCTTCCCGTGATTTGGAGATGATAAAGAACTACCGTCGAGATCTCTACGACCTCCAATCAAAGCGAAAAACCTTGGCGACACGGCTTGAAAGCCTCAAGTCGGTGGAAGCTAAAATTGTGGCCCAGGAAAGACAGCTTCGACGAGAGCAAGATCTTAAGGGAAAGATCCTCGACGGCATTCGTAAGAATAAGATGTTTGCCATGAATAAAATCAATGGCCTCCGCGAGAAATCGCTGCAAAACAATATCGACGACGCTGGACTGTTCGATCTTTTGTTTAAACCCTCGTTTGCAGATCAAAAAGGGGGATTGCCTCCGCCCTTGCAGGGAGTAATTACCCAAAAATTTGGACTTATGAAAGGGGAAGATCACCCCTATACTTTATCACACAAAGGAATTTACATCGCCGCCGCGAAGGGAAGCCCTATTAAATCAGTGTTTGAAGGACGCGTATCATATGTGGGGGATCTTCCAGGTTTTGGAAAGACTTTGATTGTGGATCATGGAGATCACTACTACAGCGTCTATTCCCATGCTCAAGATGTGAAGGTCAATGTCGGGGACGAGATCACTCAGTCTCAAGTCATTGCTCAGGTAGGAGACGCCCCTCCTGATAAAAGTTCTGGATTATATTTTGAAATTAGACATTTTTCCGAACCCTACGACCCGCAACAGTGGATGAAAGGACTCTAACACTATGCAATCACTTAAACGCTACTGGAAAACCTACCTTTTGGGATTTGCCCTTTTGGTGACCCTGTTCATCATGGCAGAGTCAGGTTTCCAAGTTCGAGCCTTCGCCCAAGAAAGATATGCGGATTTGCAGAACTTCAGTAAGGTTCTGAATCTGATTCAGCAATACTATGTGGAAGAGGTGAATACGAAGAAGCTGGTCTATGGCGCCATCAAGGGGATGCTTCGTGAGTTGGATCCACATACCAACTTTATGCCGCCGGATATCTTTAAAGATTTTGAGACCGAAACCAGCGGGGAGTTCGGAGGTTTGGGGATTGAGATTTCCATTCAAAATGGTGTTCTTACCATTATTTCTCCGATTGAAGATGCCCCTGCTTGGGAAGCAGGAATCAAGGCTGGCGACAAGGTGATCGCCGTTGATGGCACCAGCACCAAAGGCATGAGTCTTGTGGAAGCCTCTCAACTTATGCGAGGAAAAAAAGGCAGCAAAATTATTTTGCGAGTCGTCCGAGAAAATGAAGAAAAGCCTCGGGATATCACCGTGGTTCGTGGCAGTGTTAAGATCAAATCCGTGAAGTACACCGACTTGAGTGAGGGGTTTGCGTATGTGAAGGTCACAAGCTTTATTGAAAACACGGCAAAAGATCTTCAGAAGACGATTGAAAAACATATGAAAGATAACAAAGGCCAAATGACCGGTCTTTTGATCGACCTTCGCCGTAATCCGGGTGGCCTGTTGGATCAAGCTGTGAAAGTGAGTGATATGTTCCTGAAAGAGGGAACCATCGTGAGCACGATTGGTCGCAACAAGAACGACAAAGAAGTGGCCGTGGCAACCAAGAAGGGGCCTTACACTCATTTCCCTGTTGTGATCTTGGTGAATGAATATACGGCCAGTGCCAGCGAGATTGTTTCGGGAGCTCTTCAAGACAACAAACGAGCTTTGATCGTCGGGCAACGCACATTCGGTAAAGGGTCGGTGCAGTCTGTGATTAAGTTGGGTGATGGAAGTGGTTTGAAGCTGACGGTGGCTCGCTACTACACTCCAAGTGGCATCTCGATTCAGGCGGAGGGAATTCATCCTGATATTGAAATCGAAGATGTGGATCCAGAAGCATTTTCAAAAGCGATCTTAAAGTCGCCGACCACTCGGGAAGGGGACATTGCAGGCCATCTTAAGGGAGATCGCGAAAAGGCCGCGGAAAAACTTGATACAAAACAAGGTGCTGAAGAGGGCGCTCTTGCTTGGTGGAAGGACGTGGGTTCAAAAAAGGAAGAAAAACTGTCGCCTCGCGAAAAGCTTTTCAAATCCGATTATCAAGCATATCAAGCATTTAGCTACTTGAAGGCGTGGGACACGCTGAAAGTTTTGACGCGCTAGTTATTGATTCTCTGTTTTCGAGGCCCTACTCTGGCCCCCTTCAAGTAGACGGGCAGAGGGGGCCTTTCATGTTGAAAGTGTTGTTTTCTATCATCACATTTTGCTTAATGGCAAAAGCTCATGCTGCGGGCTTTGCCAATGGCAACGCACTGATCGCCACGCCCATCCAAGGACAAGTTCAAGTTCAATGTAACGGTTTTAATGGTTCAGGCACTGCTTTATATACTTGTCGTGATGTGGTTATGGACCCTCAGGCCTATGACTATTTTGTCGGACCTCAGGATGCTCGCGCGGACAAAGTAGAGCTGATGGCCTTTCATGAGGACGGATCTTCTCGCTCTAAGGTGAATAACTACGATGGAGCTCGCGGAAAAAGCCGAGATGCTTTCAATCTATGGATCTCAACGCTATTTCAAAAGCCATTGCTTGAGTACGGACGAAATACGATTCGCTACAAGATTTTCTCTGACAACAACACCCCTTACGCACAGGGAGAGTTTGGTGTCGTCGTTCAAAGAGGAGCGGCCCGCCAATGCCCCGCCGCGACCTATCACTCGACGGATAGCAACGACTGTAATTCCCAATACTCTATCTGCCAAAGATACTTCGAAGAATACCGTAACTGTCACTAACTGAGTTTTGCCCAGGCTGCACAAACTAAAAAGGCCCACCTTGCGGTGAGCCTTTTTTATTTGAAACTTATTGTTTCAGTTCTAGTTAGCTTCTTCTTTCAAAGAGCCCGCTGGAACTTCTTTAACTTTGACGGACTTATTCAAGAACGCGATCACTTTTTCTTCGGTGATCATGTAAGTCAGACGGCTAGCTTGTTCAGGGCGGCCGTAGAATTCACGGATGCGTTGTTCTTCAATACCTGTTTGAGCAGTGTATTCAGCGAATTTTGCGTCAAGATCTTCCTTTTTGCAGAAAAGATCGTGTTTTTTCGCAATCGCATCAACAAGGAACGAAGATTGGATCATCTCAGCCGCCGTTTTTGCAAAATCGCTATCCCACTTTTCAACGTAAGAAGCGAAATCGTTTTCGCCCATGCCTTGTTCAGCCATACGTTTTTTGAAGTCTTCCACCAAAGAGGCTTTTTGTTCTTTCAACAATGAAGGAGGAACTTCTACGGGATTTTCCTTAACAAGGTTTTTCAAAAGACGGTTTTTGAAAGCGTCGTCGATACGCTTTTGTTCCGTTTGCGCCAAATCGTCTTCGATAGATTTTTTCAAAGAAGCGAGATCTTTTGGTCCGCCCAAAGTCGCCAAGAACTCTTCAGTCAACTCTGGCAAAACTTTCGCTTTGATTTCGTTCAAAGTGACTTTGAACTCGACTGGTTTACCAGCAAGCTCTGCAGAGTGATAAGGGTCTGGGAACTTCAAAGAGATTGTTTTGGATTCGCCAGCTTTCATGCCAACAATGCCATCTTCGAAACCGTCGATGAATTGTTTGGCACCAAGCTCAAGGTGGTGATTTTTTCCAGATCCATTTTCAAGAGGAGCTCCACCCATGAAGCCTTCGAAATCGATCACAGCGACATCGCCCAATTTTGCGGCGCGAGCTTCAGTGACAGTTTCAAAAGTTGCACGAGAAGCACGAATGTTCTCAAGAACCTGATCAACCTTCTTTGGATCAAATTCATACTTTTCTTTCTCAACTTCAAGACCTTCATATTTCTTCAAGTTGATTTCAGGGCGAACATCAAAGGCCGCAGAGAAAGAGAAATCCTTGTTCTCAGAAGGATCCGCAAACTCAAATTCTGGATAGCTGATGGGCTCAAGCTTGTGCTCGTCCAAAGCCATCGCATAGTGTTTCTGGATCAAATCTTGAACCACGTCTTGTTTCACGCGATCGCCGTAAAGACTTTTGATGGTCGTCAAAGGAGCTTTTCCTTTACGGAATCCTTTGATGGTGACGTCTTTTTGGATGCCATTGAAGATTTTTTGGAAAGCAGTTTGAACAGCAGTTGCGGGAACTTCGATATTCAACTTTCGGGACAAATTAGAGACTTTTTCTACATTCGATTTCATGTTTTTGTTCTCCTAATAAAACCGATGGATATTAGAGGAGGAGCTGACTGAAGGCAACGCTATCGCAGCGCGTAATGCCTATATTTACCAGGTCAGAGACACTCTAAGAACCTATGAAGCAAGAGATTCACTTTGTGACCGGAAAAGGGGGCGTGGGAAAGTCGGTGGTTGCCGCAGCCCTGGCCCTAAAGAAGAGCAGGGAGGGGAAAAAAGTCCTCCTCGTAGAACTTGGGGATCAGAGCTTCTATAAGGACTTCTTTGATTTGCCAGCGGTGGGTTACCAGCCAACCGCCATTGCTCCGAATCTTTCCTTGGCGCTCTGGACAGGGGAGGCCTGTCTTCAAGAATATGCCCGTCATTTCATCAAGGTGGAAAGTCTTGCAAAACTGTTTTTCGAAAATGCGGTTATGAAGGCCTTCATCAATGTGGCCCCGGCCTTACCAGAGTTGGCCATTATGGGAAAGGTGACAAGTGGTCCCCGCAAACACGGTCCGGCTTTGCCTTTTGATTGTCTGGTCGTTGATGCCTTTGCTACAGGACATTTCGTGGCTCTTTTGGAGGCCCCCAAGGGAATGGCTCAGGCGGTGCAGTTTGGGCCGATGGGAGAACAAAGTCGCAGCATCGATGCCTGCATTCGCAATAAAG
>JAHRXB010000286.1 GCA_019104905.1 Bdellovibrio sp. | reverse complement strand
GGTTGAGGAGTGTATAGGAGCCCCAAATCTGCGTTAATTTGCCGATAGGATGCTTGGGGAAGCTTTTGTTCAAAGTAGTGTCCCGTTATTCCGAAGGCCAGCTTATCTACGACAAACTCCGCCAGCGACAAGGTGATATCACTTTGTTCAAGCTGACCTTGGGTTACCTCCGTTTTTTTGTTTAAATAACCCAAAGACGCAGGCAGAAAACTCTCTTCACTGTTATCGCTCAACGTGACGGCAAATTCGTCTTTGGCAAACGAAGAAAATAGATAATGACCTCTAAGATGAACCAAAGCACTGGGATTTAAAAATGAAGCATCTCCCGCCTCCACCGCCGCACGTCCAGTTCCGCCTGTCGCCGCCGAGATCGAAGAATTATAAACTTGGGCCGAGGCTATGTTCACGATAAGATAAACAAAAAGAAAAACAGGAAGTTTAACTACGCTCAAAGGATGGGGCATGACTTTTCACCTCGCAAGTATTGTGAGTGCGTTCTTTTTAGCACTCACATCCTATCAACCGGCCCAAGCTAGCGCCAACACTTTTACCGCAAAACCTGTTCGTCTTGGCGACAACCTTCTTTCTATTTTACGCCAACACGGTTTTTCAGAAAAAGAACGCGAACAAGTGCTTGCCGCCGACAAGGGGCTGCGCACGCTTTTTCTGACTCTGGATACAAGGTACCTTGTACGCCGCGCCTCCGGAGAAATTGAACTTCGCATGTTCGACTCGCAGACCTCGGATGCCTTTCGCATTCTAAAAAAAGGGCCCTCCGTTCAAGCGCAGGCCTATAAACCAAACTATAAAATCTCTCTGACCCGAGTCGAAGGCAGAGTCTACGGTTCCCTCTTAGGAAGTGTGCTGGCGAAGATCAACAGCAACTGGGTCGCCACTCGCTTCATGGACGCCTATGTTTTTGATATGACCAGTTCCCGCGATGTCGCCCGGGGCGCTCGCTTTTGGTTCACCGTTGAAAAGAAATATGAGGCAGGACAGTTTGTAAAATACGGAGAAGTTTTGCAGACTTCCCTTGAGGTCGACGGCACTCCAGTTCAAAAAAGATTTGTTCGCTACAAGGACGGCGGGGTCTTTTTTTCCGCTCAAGATCTTTCAGATGAAAAACCTTTTTATGCTCCGGTGGAGTACATCAAGGTGGCCAGCCGCTTTAAGCCCAACCGTCTTCACCCCATCACAAAACGCCTGCAGCCGCACTTAGGAATCGATTTTGAACTTCCGGTCGGCGACCCGGTCTTTGCCCCTCGCAAGGGGATCGTGGTTCGCTATGGAAACAACCGAGCGGCGGGAAACTATATCGTTTTACTGCACTCTAACGGAATGGAAACGTCCTACAATCATCTTCACCGCATCGACAAAAGAATTCGCCAGGGCTTGAGGGTTTCTGCGGGTGAAAAAATAGGAGAAGTGGGTTGCACCGGCTACTGCACCAGAGCTCATCTTCATTTTGCGGTAAAGAAAAAGGGCCGAATGGTCGACCCTGTGAAATATATTAAAGCTTATCCTCATCAAATGCAGGAGTTCCTCGAAGAACGAGTGGCCAGCAATTAATCGCGAGTGCAGACCGTGATGAAGTGCAAACACTTGCTGCTGGGAACTGCTCCGGCATAGCTTCCATTTGAGCGGAAGCATTCTTTCGTCAAGTCGTACTCAACCACGGGCGCTCCACCAACGGCTTCTTCTTTATAACAAGAAACTCCCCCCTTGGGGACCGCGCAGCGATTGGTGACATTGATATCCCATTGATCAGCACGCAGATGACGACGAGCAATTTCCAGCTCAGCGCGGATGTAGGGATCTTTCAATTGATCGTAAGTGTGGCTGGGACAATAAGTTGCCGCATCTTGAGTGCGAATAACTGAAAAGCGTCGGCTGCAATTCCAAAACTTCGAACCCACGCCCGGAGAAGACAAGTCCGTCTCATTGATCTGCGACAAAATGTGATTCGGGTTATTGGAAGCTCCTCCTGAAACGGCATAGGGAGAGAAGGTTAAGTTGTACGCCTTCCCATAAGCCGTCTTTACCGGATAGGCATCGCTAGCTGCTCGCAGTTTATAAATTTCAGTATTGCTCGCCATGTAGGTCAGCGACAAGACCCCGGAGTTCATAAAGATATTACGGAACTCTTCCGCCAGCTCTTCACTGGAGTTAAAGTTAATTCCCGCCTCCAGCACTCTTTGTTCAGGAGAAAAAGGGAAGTAGTTCGCGGTAATTCCCTTTTGTGCAAAAGAGTCCATCACCAAAGAATCCGTCAATGTCCCCACCATCGGCACAACGTCACTCCACAGAGTGACTGATTTGTTCGTGGTATAAACATCCGTCAAGCTGTTCTTCACACGCACGGCCATAGACGGAACGGCGCCGTTGTTGGCTGGAGAATCAGCCAGGTATTGCTTGTATTGGTTCTCGGTCAAAGTCGGCTCTGGATAAATCGGTTTAAAATTCTGATCTGCATAGGCATAGAACTCATCTCTAATCTTAACTCCACCCGTCGAATATGCGCCGGCTTTAATGGAGAAAAAGGCGTTGCTGGTGCGAAGCTGAGATTCAGCACACGAGTTATAAGTGATCGTGTCGAAAGTGGCGTCAAAAGCAAAAGGAATAGCTTGAACCTTGGCGGCTGTTGACTCGCCGTATTTTGCACTGAGGGCCGCGTCTGATGAACTCGACTCAAGATTGCTATCCAGGTCGGCATCGAAGCCTGCTTTACCGCAGTTTTGAAACGACACAACAAGCAAGAATGAGGCAGCTATACCGCTGACCGCCCGCCACGTCGTTTTGTTCAAACGTACTTTCATGGAATACTCCCCAAAAACAAGAATATCACAGTACTTTTCGGCAGATTTACAAAAAACCAAAAACCTTCTCATCTTGAAACAGCCAAGGGCCTCCCTGGATCTTTCCATAGCGGACATCGTTAACTCTTGTCTTAGAGTGAAACGTCTGAGATTTATAAGGCATGTTGAAAGTTAAAAAAGCCATCATCCCCGCCGCAGGTCTAGGTACGCGTTTTTTGCCCGCCACAAAGACGGTTCCTAAGGAAATGCTAACTATTGTTGACGCCCCCATCATTCTTTACGTCGTGGAAGAAGCTGTTCAAGCGGGCATTGAAGACATTGTGCTTATCGCAGGCCGCGGTAAACATGCTATCGAAGATTTCTTCGACACCTCCTACGAGCTTGAGGACAAACTTCTTAAAGACGGCAAAGAAAATCTTCTTGAGCGAGTCACACGCATTCGCGAAAAGGCCAACATCATTAGCATCCGTCAAAAACAGGCTTTGGGATTAGGTCATGCCGTTCTTTGCGGCTTGCCGATTATTGGGAAAGAGCCTTTTGCGGTTCTTTTAGGAGACGAGATCACCATGGGATTTCATGGCGAGCCCAACGTGACCTCTCAACTGGTTCAGTCTTTTGAAGAAACAGGAACCTCAACGATCTCGGTTATGAAGGTGGAAGACAAAGACGTTTCCAAATATGGAATCGCTGAGGTCGAGGAAACATCTCGTGGCTTTTTTAAGGTCACATCCTTGATGGAAAAGCCCAAACCCACAGAAACAAAAAGTCGCTGGGCCCTTCCGGGTCGATATGTCTTTGACAACAGCATCATGGACATTCTTCAGTCTGCCAGACCCACTTTGAATGGAGAAATCCAACTCACAGATAGCATGAAAGTTCTTTGCCAATCCAAAGGGTTGAATGCCATGACCTTTACTGCAGAAAGGTATGATGCCGGGGACAAGCTGGGATACCTCCAGGCCAATATTGAATTGGCTTTGCAGAATCCGACTCTGGGCTCTGAATTGAAAAACTATATTTTGCAATTAGCGCAACGCCTGAAATAAGGAGCCACCTTGAAAAAGATCCTTTTTTCCCTCATTACAGCACTGGTTTTTACTCCGGCCCTCACGATGGCCTATATTCTTCCGACGCGCACTATTTTGCAAAAAACCTCTGAAAATGCAGGCAGCGGCATTTACGCTATTGAACAAGAAGTGCAGTTTTCTAATGGTGAGGAAACCCTTTCTGTCAAAGAAACTTGGCTTATCGATAGCGATCGGACGATGCGCCTCACTGTCACCGGGGGAAAGGATCTGGCAAATAGCTTTAAGCTTCAGTTTCTTTATAACGGCGGACAAAAGTGGAGCTTGATTAACAACAACAAAAAGAGCGAAAAGGTTCCTGAAGATTTTCTCGAAAAATATCTGAACTTTCGTAATCCCGAAATTTTTGCCAGCACTCTGGCTCAGTTAAAGATGATTCCCACATCTGCTTTTCAAAAAAAACCTATTGGAAAAACAGGGGCGGATTTCAAGCATGAGCCCGAACCTTGGGTGCGTTACTCGCGTACTGGCGGTGTCGTTAACTATGCTCTGGGTGTCGCCACCCCTGTCGATCAAGAGCAAAACTCTCCAGGCATCTGGATTGAGCAAGATCAGTTTGTAATTCGCAAACTACGTCTTCCTAGCCAAGTCGAAATGAGCGCCAATAACTACAACCAATTCGCGCGAGGTCTGTTTTATCCTCGGGCCCGCACCATTCGCTGGGGAAACAACAGCGTCACCATTCGTTTAATCAGCGCCTCAGCCCGACCTCAAACAGCTGTTAGTCTTTTCCAGCCGTCTTCTTTAGACAGCAATCTTAAGTGGGACGGCATTAACGCTCTTCCGGCCAAAGATGTTATCACGGAGTTCTACACGAGGTTTCGATGAGTTCTGACCAGCTGTGGAGAGTCGCAGTCGATGCGCCTCTTCCAGAGGCCTTAACCTACAGCTATTCAGGCCCCTTACAACGCGGTCAGCTTGTGAACGTTCCGCTGGGGCGTCGGAAGGTCAAGGGCCTCGTATTGGGACCAGCGACCGCCGTTCCCGATTTTGAAGTCAAAAGTATTGATTCCCTTGATGAGGAGTACTCTGCACTTCCGGAACCCTTTATGAAGTGGCTGGAGTGGTTGGCTCAATATTATATTCATCCCGTGGGGCAAGTGGTCCAATCCGCCTTTCCTCCTTTGCGCAAGACGGACAAACAAAGACAGTCCAAACGACCCCCGGTCATTCCTCAGCTTGAAAGCGACTCCGCTCTTCATTTGACCGACGAACAGCAGACCTGCTTTGAAAGCATCGCTCAATACTCTAACTTTTCGACTCATCTTGTGTTCGGCGTGACGGGTTCTGGAAAAACAGAGGTTTATCTTCGTCTGCTTGATAAGGTTCTTAAAGAAGGCAAACGAGGACTGGTTCTTGTTCCTGAGATTTCTTTGACCCCGCAACTTATTCAGCGTTTTGCGCGTCGTTTTGGAGATAAAATCGCCGCCCTTCACTCACAACTAACCGATCGGGAAAGAACCAATCAGTGGTGGGATGTTGTTGAAGGAAGAAAGTCGATCCTTATTGGTGCTCGCTCAGCTCTGTTTTGCCCGATCCAAGATTTGGGACTTATCATCGTGGACGAAGAGCACGAGCCCAGCTTTAAGCAGGATGAAAAATTAAAATATAATGGTCGTGACGCCGCCGTGATGATGGGGAAGATGATGAATTGCCCCGTGGTTCTGGGCTCTGCAACGCCCAGTCTGGAATCTTGGCGAAATGCCCAAGAAGGCAAATATCACCTCCACACCCTTCGTCGTCGCGTGGCCAATCGTTCCCTGCCAGAAATTGAGGTCATCGACCTGCGCAAGCAAAAAGCCGACGACGAAGAACAAAAGAAAATCATCGAAAAATATTCCCATCTTCCTTTTTGGTTAAGTCCTGCTCTCTATGAGCGCATGAAGGAAGTTTTAGAAAAAGGCGATCAAGCAGCCTTGTTTCTCAACCGTCGCGGTGTCGCACAGATGGTGGTATGCCCGGCTTGCGGTCATACGCGCGAGTGTCCTAACTGTGATATTTCTCTGACGTTACATGCTCACTCGCACTTAATCTGTCACTATTGTGATTATCACGAAAACTTCAAATCGCGCTGCCCAGATTGCAAAGAGGGCGAATTGCAAGCAATCGGACTTGGCACCGAGCTTGTCGAAACAGATCTCGCTCGGCTTTTTCCCGACAAAAAAATTGCCCGCGCCGATCGTGATGAAATTCAAAGTCGTGCAGATCTTGAGGATCTGATTGCCAATATGGAAAGTGGTGACATCGATATTTTGGTGGGCACGCAGATGATCGCCAAAGGCTTGGATTTTCCGAAGCTCAAGTTGGTGGGATTAGTCCTTGCTGATGTGGGATTTAACCTTCCCGATTTTCGCGCCACCGAAAGAAGCTTTCAGTTGATCACGCAGATGAGTGGTCGCAGCGGTCGTCACGTCAAAGAAGGCGAAAGCCCGGGGCTGGTTATTATTCAAACCTATAACGCCGAACACGACAGCATCACCTTTGCGCGCAACCATGACTTCGAAGGATTTGCCCAACACGAACTCAATATTCGGGGGCAACTTAACTACCCTCCGGTTGGACGTTTAGTGAGCTTTCGTATTCAAGGAACTCATCTTGGAAAGGTCGATGAGACGGCCCGACTTTTAGCGAGACGGGCGCAGGCTTTAAAAGCACAGTTTCCTCAATATGAGTCTATTGAGATTTTAGGGCCCGCAGAGGCCCCCCTTTCCAAGCTACGAGGTCAATTTCGCTATCATCTCTTGATAAAAACGGCTCAGGCTTCGGCCGCCAATCCCTTTTCAAGACAGTTATTGGGCGACCAAGAGTGGGTGCCTTCTGGAATTAAAATATTAATCGATATTGATCCAATGAGTTTGCTTTAATCGCCACACTTTCCTAAAATGGGAGTTTAAGGAACTCAGAAATGATTCAATGCCCCCGATGCGGAATACAAGTCACTGAGCTTCATCCTGTAGCGCCGGAACTCATTGCAAAACTCCAGGCCGCAGGGGAAGCCAATTTACCACCTCAGGTGTGTGCGGGCTGTATTTCTGATTTACGCCGAACCTTGGCGACAAGCAGTGGTGGAATCCTTATGGCTCAGGAACGAGCCAAAGAACAGCATCGTCTGCAGTTGTGGAAGAGTCGCGTGACACTGATTAAAAAAGCACGCCTCTGCATGACTCAAAAACTTTATTCTGAAGCGGCGGTCTCTTACGAAAAATATCTTAAAATTTTAGATATTGTTTTTGAGATCAAAAAGGGCGAACGCCTCAAGCCCGAAGCTTTTAAAGACAGTGCGCGCACCACAGAGTTGACCGTTGTCGCCTCCGTGTACTGGGATCTCATGCGCATCTATGATACCCACGAAAAGTATTCAGATCGCATGATGAATGCAGCAAAACAGTTGGCTGTGTTTATACAATATACTCCCATTTATCCCGACATCGTTCGCAAGGCCGAATCTTTTCAAAAAACGGCCCGCCACCCTCACATCGTTAAGCAGTTTTTAAAACTCTCCGACAAAGAGCGACCCCGCTGTTTTATTGCGACGGCTGCCTTTGAAGACCCTCAGTCTCCAGAGGTTTTCACCTTGCGTGAGTTTCGTGATTTTACCCTGCGCAATTCGCGTTGGGGGCGCAAGTTCATTGCTTTCTACTATAAAACCTCACCTTCCATCGCATGCCTACTCGATAAGCAAGCATGGCTCAAGCCCGCCGCCAGAGCCTTTCTCCGCCTTTTGATTAAATGCGTTAGCTAAGTTTTCGTCTCTTTGAGGCTTGCAAAGTTTGTCCCTTTTGAGGGAAGGTATTTGCATGGCTCATATCTATGATTATGCAATTATTGGAAGCGGTTTAACTGGTCTTAGCATCGCAGCGGCACTTAGCCGCGAAACAAAAAACATCGCCCTTATCGAAGCGGCCGATGTTCCCTATGGAGTGAACAAGAAAGTCAACTTCCCAACCGGCCCAATAAACAACGGAATTCGTTTTGTTCCTGATTCCGTTCTTTCAGAAAAAGCCCTGCGTTTCCTTGGGAATGTTTTGAACACCCAAGTTATTGCTGATGCTTCGGAAGAGGCTCCCATCACTTACGAATCTGGTGGTTTTAAAACCTTCTTGGGTTTCGGTGACAACCCACCTCCCTTCTACGAAGAGCTTGCCTATTTCACCAACAGCAAACGTTTGGATCTGACTCTTCAACCTTATGAGTGGACACAGTTGCTTTTTGAAAAATTCCAGGGCGACTTTATGCCGCGCTCTTATGTGACCAAGTTTCATCAAGAAGGTGAACGAGTCACACACGTGACAATCAATGGCTCTAAAACTTTGCAGGCCCATAATTTTATCTTTGCGGGCACCGTGAAAGATCTTGCGCTTTTGCTTCCGGAAGAGGCCCTCTCCGTGCGTGCACGCTCTAAACTTTCTAAAAATACGTACTGGACGGCACTCTGCCTTGATCTTTGCCACAGCAAAGCGGTGACGGAGTCAACAGCCATGCACGTTCTCAACGGGACAACTCAAGACGAAATTGGTCCTTGTGCTGGCCGTTTCTTACCTGCGGTCGAAGTGGACGGCCAAATGCTTCAGGCGTCTCAATGGATGACTTTCATTGAACAAGAGGTCACTGAAGATAGTGAGGTTGTGGGATTGGCGCTGAAGAAAATCAAACGTCAAATCAAACGCGCCTACCCTGAAGCTTTGGACGGATTGAAGCTGGAAAGAATCTTCGTGGCACCAATTATTTCTGGAAATGGAGATCTTAAACTCAGCGCGAACATGACGATTCCCGATCTAGAGAATCTTTGGATTGCTTCCTCGACAATCAACGAACAGAAAAATCTTGTAGGAGCTCTTTTGCAGGCCGAGACGATCCTGGCCTCCCTGGGCTTCCGCATTGAAGCAGACGAATCCTCTTCCGTTATGAAAGAAGAATCTCCTGCTGAAATGTCTTTATAATCAAGCCTCCTCTAAAGGAAGGGAGAAGGAAAATGTTGTTCCTTCTCCCAATTTGCTTTCCACCGAAATTTCTCCGCCCATTAGCTCTACAAGATTTTTAGATATCATCAACCCTAACCCCGAGCCCCCATACATTCGCGAAATCGACGGGTCCTCTTGATAAAAACTGCGGAATAGTTTTTTGATGTTATCGCAGTCAATGCCCTTACCTGTATCCGAGACAGTCCAGCGATAAAGCCCCTCCGCCCCGTCTTTCTTTACCTCGATACGAATCTTCCCTCTATCAGTGAATTTCACCGCGTTCCCCACCAGATTCATCAGGATCTGACGAAGCCGGTGGGAGTCTCCCCAAGTATAGGTGGATATTTTTTCATCTAACTTGAGCTCAAGATCCACATTCTTATCTTGGCATTTAACAGAAAACATCTTGTGAATATCTTCGTGGAGTTCTTTGATATCAAAACGATGTCGATCTATTTGTAAAAGACCGTTTTCAATTTTTGAAATATCAAGAATATCGTTAATAAGGCGCAAAAGAGTTTCAGAGCAACGATAAATGGTGCCAACGTAATCCTTCTGCTCCTCGTCCAGAGGAGTATCACGTAGAATATCGGAGAACCCGATGATACTACTCAAAGGTGTGCGAATCTCGTGGCTCATGTTACTGAGAAAGCTCGACTTCAGGGATGAAAAGCGCAAGGCCTCCTCACGAGCTCGCATCAATTGAAATTTCGAATGCGCCATTTGCCAAAGTTCTTCACGAATGCGATGAATCCCCAAGATCAGGATCAACACTTCGATCACCACCCATCCCGCAAGCTCCAACCACCACCACTCCATCTTCAGGTTTTGCCCATAGATGGACAAAGGCAACAGAAGACCTCTAACCAGGCGATCCATGATGATCACCACGGAGGCCACCCACAAAGTGGAAATATCTTTATAAAAAGCCAAGGCGGCTAAAGAAATAAAGATATGGAAGTGGGTTTCGGTCCGTCCACCCGTCAAAAAAATGAGGAGGATTGAAAAGCACATTTGCGCCACAGCGACGACAAACCGAGTGATTTTTTGACCCGGGAATATCCAGGCACAATAAATAGGAGGAAGCGCAAAGAGGGCCCCGAAAACTAGCCCGACCAAGGCGTTTTCTAGTCCACCACCATACTGCCCGACCCAGGTTGAAGGAGAATAAAGGGCCCCCAAGAAAACACAGGCAACCCACTGAATTAACATTAGAATTGCGAAAGCTCGATCGACTCGAACGCAGATCTCATAAGGCTGCAGCTGAAAAATTCTTTCGACCTCCGAAATGTTTCTGC
>JAHRXB010000093.1 GCA_019104905.1 Bdellovibrio sp. | reverse complement strand
ATAGTATGGCTCCAGGTGTGCAACTAAGAATGGCAACAAGAAAGGGACTCTATGAAAGTCACCGAGGTCAAAGTATTCCCAGTCAACGAGGACCGACTCAAGGCCTACGTTTCAATCACTCTCGACAACTGTTTTGTGGTGAGGGACCTGAAGGTCATTCAAGGAACCAGCGGCCTTTTCGTCGCAATGCCTAGCAAAAAGCGTAAAGACGGCCAGTTCCGCGACATTGCTCACCCGCTCAACCAAGAGACTCGCACAATGATCGAGGATCTGGTTTTTGAAGCTTATGAAAAAGAATTAAAATCCATGGGAGAAACTTTAGTAAATCTGAAACGCCAGAAAGCGCCTAACAGCGACTACGGCGAAGACTACTAAGGGAAGTTCCCTGCTCACACGCCAGCTTGTTTTTTTGTGTGGAGAAAGCAAGTCGACGGCGGCTTCCAAACCCCATGGACCCTTTTAGCCCTCCAGGCCCAACCTGGCGGGCTTTTTTGAAGGTGCCTGTTTCTTTTTTCGGTCCCCACTGCGTCATTTGCTGACGCAATGTATCTTACCTTGCTTTTCGTCCCCAAAATCCGTAATTTAGCGATTCGCAAGTCATCTTGTTGGGGTGTCGACAAGTTGGTAAGTCAACAGATTTTGATTCTGTCATTCGCAGGTTCGAGTCCTGCCACCCCATCCATTTCCATCATTAAGCAAAAATTCAAACGACGGAATCAAATCAGATCCGGCAGCCCGCAGGGGCAACGCTGGAGGCTCTGTCGCGCCCAAAATCTGACTTTCCGATTCCTTTTTTCTTTCAAATCTCAATATTTTAGCTGAGGCCCCAGGGACATGTCGCCCAGCCGCCTTCTCAACATCGTTCTCATCCACGCAGAAGAATGTCTCCAAGCCCTTCGGAGTGAGCACCAACTTCTTTAAGACCTTTCTCACAAGTCTTCTTTTCAGAACTGGCGTTGCCTTCGGGAAGCCCTTTCTGAACTCCAAGACTTTCTCTTCAATGACTTTTACTACTTCTCCGGCTTCAACAATATTTTCCTCCTGAAGCTTCAGATTTTCTAAAAATGCCATCAAACTTTTCTTTTGCTTTCCCAATTTCTCTAGGTGCTCAGCCGCCAAGGCCGCTGACTCGGTTCCACCACTCATTTGCATTTGTAATTTAAAGGTCGATGCAATTTCCGCCTCAGTATCTGCTAAGATTTTTTTGACCTTAGTGATCTCATTCTTTATCTGGGAAGGGGTGCCTTCTAAAGACTGCTTCAATCTATCCTCAATCTGATCGAAGTATCCTGAGCGACAAATAACTTCACTCAAATAATTCACCACAACTTCCTCAACATCATCAGCCCTGATTCTTTTCACAGAGCATTTGGTTGAATCGCCTCTTTTATAAGAGTGGGCATAGTATCTATGCACATCTTTTTCTCCATGCGACGATTGGCCATTCAAAGGACGACCACATTCCCCGCAACGTAAAATTCCTGACAACAAGAAAATTCGTCGCTCCGCCTTCTCAATTCTTCGTCGCTCTGTCTTCGCATTCTCCTCAAGAGACTTTTGAACGGCCTCAAATTGCTCTTCATCAATAATTGCAGGCCACGATGCTTTTACTACCTGATATTGTTGCCAAGGCTTGAGATGCTCAGGGTCCATTTCTTTATTCTTTTTATTTACTTCTTTAAGGCCCACATAGGCGGGGTTCATAAGCAAATCCCTAATTGCCGAGTAATTCCATTTACGAGGTTCCGAAGCATAGTTTTCTTCGCTCTCAATTCCTTTCGGACGAATATTCAATGCTTCGATAACTGGAAGAGTTTTCCCAATACTTCCCTGCTCAAGGAATATTTTAAAGATTGTTCGCACCTTTTTGGCATCCTCTTCATTGATCAAAAGAACCCCTGACTTTTCTTCATCTCGCGTAAAGCCAAGGACCGCTCGCGCACCATTAACGAATCCGCGAAGTGCCCTAGAGTTGCAGTTAATCGATACACGTTCGGAAGTTTGCTCCCTTTCGAACTGCGCCATATTGACAACCATATTTATCATCAACCGCCCTGCTGGAGTTGTCGTGTCAAATTGCTCTTTCATTGAAAGATAGCTGGCGTTGTTCTTTTCCAATTCTTTCAAAAGAATACTGAAGTCATGCACACTTCTTGAAAGACGCGAAATGTCTGCAACTAGTATCAAATTTATTTTCCCTGAACGAACGTCGGCCATCATCTTTTGATATTGAGGGCGCTTATCCGTACCCGCAGAAAGCCCTTCATCTACATAGAACTCAACAATCTCGCCCCAGGATTTATTTTCTCTATTGCGATTCTTAACGAACTCCTGCATGCGATACTTTTGCGTATCAAGAGACCCCTCAAAGACTTGAACCTGACGATCTGTGGAAACCCGGATGTAGGCTCCGATCTTAAGCGACTTTTTCATATTCATCCTCCTTCGTTGAAGGCCGACCTCTTTTTTTCGACAAGAGTATTATTTTTGCAAGCATCTCTTGCACTTCTTTGGTGCGCTTTTGGAATTCAGCGGTAGGCTCTGGTACAGGATGTAAGATGACTGTAATTCCTTCTGGAACTGAGAAGAGAGGATTCGATTTACGTCCTCTTTTCATCAATTGTTATTCTCACGATCACCTAATTTTTGATTGTATTCCTGCAAAAGTCCCATGAGTTCCTTCGCCTTCTTTGAGGAAAGCTCGTCAAG
>JAHRXB010000244.1 GCA_019104905.1 Bdellovibrio sp. | reverse complement strand
AATGCACTCTATTCTACGGATGGCCAGCGATCGTTATTTGAATGGCGTGGATTTATGGATGACTGGGGAGAATCCAACATTCCGAAAGATGTTCCCTTGTTTATTGATTTCATGCGGAGCGTTGTTGGAGAAGACGGAAATGTTGGAGAAGTTGCCGAATCGGTCGCAAAGGGATTGCGAGGGGCGATGGAACACTACGAAAAATACCGTTGGCTCGGTGATTATATTTTGGCAGGACATCGCCAACGCTATATTGGGATTTCGCCATTTAATGATCGTCTAAAGGTCCTTCTTGGGTAGAGCATATAGATCCAACCTACGCTCAGAATATCACCGATGCGCAAAAAATAATCTTGAACACCGAGGAGCAAGAGTATGACTAATATTGATCCTGTGAGATTGTCGACGATAGAACAAGACTTTAAAGTTAGCTGTCTCACTCCAGCACCATTTGCTCCAAATTCTTTAGTCGAATGGAAATGCAAACAGGCTGGTCACCAATGGATGGCAAGCTATATTGACCTTCAAATTTACAAATGCTACCAGTGCGATCCACAGGATATCGAAATCGTCGGAAATGGCTCCTTTGCTCAAAGTATGAGTTTTACAGTTGCTAAGCTTGCGAGCGACTTTAGTTCAGGCAAAATTTCGAATGTTGGATATCTTCACAATTCAAACTTGCACGCATCGATTGCCGCATTCTTCTTTACAGCCGTTAGAAACGAGTTTTGTTTGAAAGTCTTGAGTAAAAAGCATCCTCGTCTTGGGCTCGGAAGAAAGAGATGCCTGCGAGGCTATCAAGAATACAATACTGTTGGTCTCGTTGAAAATTTGTATAAAGTTGCAGAAGCAAATATCTCAAAATTTAGCATTCCTGGCATGGATGTAAAAGATTTTCGATTGAAATTTCTTGAGTTAAAAAAGGCATTCGTAAAGCAGATAGAAGTCAGAAACAAAATTGCACATGGATTTTCATTTTATCCAGTTACAAACAAAAAGAGAAAATATAATTCGCAAATCGCAAACGAAATCAAGAGCCTTGGCGCTGGTGAATTGGAAAATGCTTATGCTATCGGATCGACGTTCATGGCTGTCGCCGAGAAACTTATAGATGATTCACCAAATGGAATTAAACTTGGCAACCACTTACTCAGAGATTACATATTGCTGGTTTAAATTGTCGAATAAGTAGAATCCTGATTTAAATTTAAATGGAGAAGCCAAGGTCGATTAAAGAATGAACTTGGTTTATTAAACTACTTTGAGTGTCAGTAAATCTCCGGCACTCGAATATCTTGGATTCTAACTCTTGAGGACTATTTTTATACGAATAAAAATCTGGGTGGATAACAACTCTGCCACAGGCTTTAGATGTGCCCACTGACCAAGCCACAAGATGTGGATAACTGATTTGGGCACGTAACAAGTTCAGATCCACTGACTGCGGCACCAAACCAAGACAAAATCTTCCACTAATAGGAAGCGCAAACATCCATTCAAAATACCCGCCACAATCAACCGGAAATGGAAAGATTCCTGTTTCTGGAAAGAAGAATCTCAAATCATTTGGCAACCTGAATCCAACTAACTCCCTTGTCTGCTTCGCAGCCACCGCGAGCATCTCTAGCTTTTTCGATGAAAAGATACTTAGGGTAGATAGATTTGAATGCCCAGTCTGTGCATGGCTTACTCTGGCAGCTTGAAAAAGAATCAACAAAAAAAGCGCTTTGTACTCGTCCCATGCGGGTTGCACACCCGTTTCAAGATTAGCGAGAAACGTCGGTGAGAAATTTTCTGTATTATCTCGCAAAAAATTTTCAATTTGATCTGACCATAGATTTCTTCTTGCGAAGAGTCTATCGACAGAATGTTTATCGGAAAAATGTTTTTTGCTAAAATCATAATGCCACAAAGGCAATCCGGGACTGCGCCAACGTTGTGTCAGAAATTTCGAAATGTAATGATTATTTCTCATGCCTTCCAATTTGCTTGCATCTATTATTTTGTTCCAGCTCTTTCAATTTCATTGTTCCCCTGATGATGCACTAGAAATTTAGGAGATCCCCAAGTGGCTGTTCTCGACTCATAAATTAACTTCGTTTGAGCACGCAATATAGACTGTTGAATTAAATCAATGTTGCTTACTGCTGACCAGCCTAAAATGATTCCAATGCACCAAGAAATAAGATCTGTGAGGCTCATGAATACCTTCCTTTTCGTTCTTTTTTGAGCGTCTTACTTTTACTATTTGTTTTAATTCCATTTAGATAGGGCTCTGAGAGCCAAAGCTTTCTTTGATTCATGACCAATTCCTTTGAGTCGATTCGCTTGGTAATCGATTGAACAACTCGATAGCTCCACTCTTTGCCTGTGCGCGAGCGCAACCCTTTTTCCCCGAGCAGATTGACGATAGAAGTAACGGAGGTTCCCTTGGTCCATAAATTGAAAATTAAAAGAAGTGTTGGGTACTCTTTAGGGTCGCGGACAAGCTCCCCTTCTAAGATACAAAAGCCAAACGGTGGCCGAGCCCCAGTTCGCCTCTTTCCTTTGCGCCATTTGTCATAAGGAACTGAAACTTCAGCTTCGAACTCTTTCTTAAGCCGTTTGATGGCTTTCCAAACGGCATGTCTCTTTATACCGGTGCGGACTGAAATATCGGTAATCGACATGCCCTGGCAGTACAAAACCGCAATTTCATCGGAAATTACAGGATTGTTTTTTTGAAAAAACTTAATAATATCAAGGGCTGGATAATTATTGCTTAATGATCGGGCTGGACATCCATTTAACCCATCTCGCAAATTTAGGTTCTCTGGTTCTCTATTCCTAAAAATTTGATTTAACATGCTTTTTTAGCATTTCCGCCACTTTTCACATGGCGGATATCTGGCGGTTATATTTCCGCCATCTTGCTTGTGGCGGAAATATGGCGGATAATGGTTTTATGAGCCAATACCCCGCTTTAAAACAAGCTAAGATCCCTTTTAAGATAAAACTGACGGATAAGTTTGTTCAGTCACTTATGAGGATCGCAGAGTGTAAGCCTTTTCTAGATGAAGTGCTCACGACTCCGCTTGAAGTGCAATTACATCGGCAAGCACAAATCAAAGCGATCACTTATTCGAATCAGATTGAAGGCAACAGGCTCGACGAAAAAGCTGTGACGACTCTGATTGGCGCCACTCCCACAAAAACTAAAGATAAAGATGAAAAAGAAATTTTGAATTATCAGAATGCTCTTTCTTATGCCGAGACTCTTAGTAAAGAAAACAAAATTCCAAGCATTCGTGACTTCTGTGATCTGCAAAAACTTGTCACTGCGGATCTTATTCAAAAAAATCAGCATGGCAGACTCCGCACAATCCCCGTCTCGATTGTCAACGACACCACTGGCACCGAAATAGAAAAATGTCCCGATCCAAGTCAGGTTCCTTTCCTGATGGAAGAGCTTTGGAATTGGCTTAAGGAAAATGAAGACACAAATCCATTTGCCCGGGCCTTTGCATTTCATTATCTGGCAGTAGCCATTCATCCTTTTGCTGATGGCAATGGACGCACCGTTAGACTGTTTCAACAAGTACTACTTTTACAAGGCGGAGAATCCATCGCTCGATACGTTCCTAGCGAAACTATTGTCATGCGTAACCGCAATCACTATTATGCAGCCATCAGACAGTGTAAAGCTCTGCAAAGCACTCATCCTATGATGGAGTTCATGGCAGCATGCTTTGCAACCGCCGCTAAAGAAGTTGCGGAAGAGGCGCAATCTCTTTTCGAAAAATCTAAAAAGGTCAGTCCAGAGGCGCGCGCCAAGCAAATTTTGAAATTCGCCAAGACCCAAGATCATTTTCAGATGAAAGACATTGTTGAGCTGCTCGCCGATACTCCGAGACGGACGCTTGAGCGAGATATTGAAGATCTTGTGAAAGGTAAAAAGCTTAAGGTCAGCGGCGAAAAGAAGGGGCGGCGGTATTCATTAATGCCTAAATAAAAATCCCGCCGACCGGCCCGTTCAAAAGTTATGGGGCTACAGTGTCTAATCTACGGGGCTCATTCCAGATTTTAATAACGCAGGCTTGAATTTTTCCGCGAAGATATTTTGAATACCTAAACGATTTAAACAGTTCTCAAGGAAAATTCTTAGTGGAATTTTCTTGAAACCTAAAAAATAAGATATTTCTCGAATTTATTGTGTAACTTTCAAGGCGACATATTTTCAGTATTGCATTCGTCACTAGAACAGGCTGAATTTCTCTTATTGCGAAGGTCATGAACGAGACCTTTACTGATTTAAGAGCTTCAAAAGATTCCTTTTCCACTGCTTTATTCTGTAATTCGGAATGCACTTTTCTGTGTATTAATTAATAAAAAGAAGTTCTTATGAAAATTCCCAATCTTTAACTGGGCCTGTTCCAAAGATGATTTTTGAAATACCTGGTCACGAGGCAGGATAATAAACTCATCCCGGTCATTGACGAGAACTCGATACAGTTCCAAATTCTGGTTATAATTCACGTTGTATGTCTCTTCTGTCCAAGCTTGGAACTGACCTGGCTGCATTATTTGAAGAGATGGATGCGCTGGTAAGTTAATACCAGACCAGTTGTAGATAAAATACTTTTCCGTTCCAGACCCATTTAATGTCATCGCAACAGCGAAATAACGAAGGAGTCCTTGACGATTCATCTTATCAGGTCCCAATGGATTGCTGCTCATTTTAGGGGACAAATTTGATTCGAGATACTCTCTTCCTCGACATGCTAAAAGACTTAAAAAATCTGTATCCGCGCACTTACCTTGAGGTGAAATCATTGCTCTTAAAATATCCCAACCTCCAGCCATCGTTCTTGCATAACGAACAAAAAGTTGACTGATAGCATAGCTTTCTTTACTTGGCAGTGGTTTGCGCGCTCTGGAACGCCTATGATGCCGCCACGACCTCATTTGACTTTAAACAAAAAACGGGAGCCTCGACTTTCTCGACTCTGATGACAATTCAAGCAAATGGAAGAGTAGGAATTGGAACGACCACTCCAAGCTACGCTCTCGATGTTACCGGTGACACACACACCACTGGCTACTTCCGTTCGCCCAATGGCACAATTCAAACTTCTGATATTCGCTTCAAGAAAAATATTGAACCTATCGAAAATGCTCTAGATAAAATTTTGTCCCTCCGTGGAGTCACTTATGATTGGCGACGTGATGAATTCCCGGGACGTAAATTTAATGACAAACATCAAATGGGAGTGATCGCGCAAGAAATCGAAAAACAATTCCCTGAAGCCGTTATAACCGACGCTAACGATGGTTATAAATCCGTAAATTATTCATCACTTGTTGCACCTCTCATTGAGGGCATGAAAGCGCTTTATACTCGCGTTATGGGGATTGAGAATCAGCAGACAAGTCAGGCGGCTCACCAGGCAACGCAAGACCGCGAGATCGCATCTGTGAAGGCTGAGAATGCACAACTTAAAGTCAAAAATGCCGAACTCGAAGCCCGCTTGAACCGCTTGGAAAAAGCGCTCAGTGGTAAATAGTTCCAGAACCTCAAAAAAATTTTGTTTTGGGGGCCCAACCTTGCCTCGCGCATTCAAGATCCATTTTGCTTTGGGAAATAAGGAACCTCGACAATAGCTCTAAATCCATACCGCCCCGTAATCGCCATAACCAAAATTCGAATGGCTTCGATGTGCCTCCCCTTTTGCCCCAAAATTCTTGAAATATTGTTTTGACTGCATGAAATTGCAAATATCGTTGTCCGCTCACCTTGAGTCACAGACACTTTAATATCTTCGGAATCCTCCACCATCATTCGCAGAAACTCTTCTATTTTTTTCTTAAGATTGGTTACGATTTCCTCTTTACTCGAAAAAGGCTCTTTTGAATCTTCCGCAATCTTCTGTTTCTTGATGATCACCAGCGGTGGCCTTACATCATTCATCACGACCGTTCCCTTCTTAAAGCATTATCTTATTAACAAAGTCGGCACGCCATCGAGATATCTTTAATAAACACACTCTGATTTCGTTGCTGTTGCACGATCTGGGACAACTCACTGGAATCGCATATCACGTCGACCCTAAGCAAGGATCGCACTCTTAATCACCAACTAATTATAACTAGGCCATTGGCGCCGTTAGTGCCCCCTTGGCCTGCCCCCGCACGGTCGGTATCCCCTGCATTACCAGGGGTAGAACCGCTTCCGGCAGAAGTCGATGTCGACGTCGCTGAACCAAGATAGCCTGATCCACCACCACCAGCTCCGAATTCATAAGCCCATGGTTCCTCAACAATAGCGCTTGAGCCGCCACCAAAATATCCTCCCCCGCCGCTAGCAGAGCAGGCTCCGTTTACTTTGCTTCCATCGCCGCCAATGAACTGGGAGCCGGCTTTGCCCTGGGTGGGTCCATAGATATAGGTTCCGGCAGCACCACCTGCCGTCTGAGATCCTCCCCCGCCTGCGTAGTACGAAGACGCACCTTGCTGCCCGGATAAACCACCACCCGCCCCACCGTTACCGAACAGTCCACCACCGCCTCCGCCGCCAGCTGTTAGGAGTTCCGTTCCCGATCTTCTTATTGCTGAACGGCCTCCCCCTTGGCCAGCATAGCAAGTAGCACCACCACCTCCATACGTAGCCGGGGAATTACCATTAGCGTTAAACTGTCCGCCTTGGCCAACAATAACGGTGAGTGATTCACCTGGAGTCACAGAAAGCTTTCCTGTCGTATATCCGCCGCCGCCACCTTGTGTATTGACATATCCCTCTGCATATACTCCACCCCCTCCAGCACCCCACATTTTTACTGTGATTGATGAACAACCTGTCGGGACGGCAAATAGTTGGTCAGCGCCCGTGAAAGTAAAAGTTTTCGATCCTGGTGTGCAGGCGATCGCTGTCCAATTGGCAGAAGCTCCTGATTCTGCGCTCATATTTCCCGCTTTATCCAAAGCTCTGACTTTGAAGTAATACTGCACTCCGCCTGTGAGTGATAGACCACTCACTGAGCCACCCGAAGTGAGAGTGGTCCAAGAACTTATCGCGACATGATCCGTGGCGCGATAGATAATCGCTTGATAAGAGGATATGCCGGAACCACTGCCATCGCTTGCCGCAGACCAACTTAATGGTGGGGATGATGTTAGATTACTAGGAATGATTCCTAATCCCAAACCCGTAGGCGCACTTGGCGGGGTTGTATCTGCGATCCATCCGTCGCTTGTAGTGACAGAGGATTCAAGATTGACGTTGTCGAAAGTCTTGATTTCAACTTTATAGGAGGTATTAGTTGCTAGGGTCAGCCCCGTGACAGCGTTACCAGAAGTAAAGTCATGCCAGTCTTTCATCACAAAACTATCAGAGACTCTGAGGACGCGCAGTTGGTGTTTTTGCACTCCACTATGTGCATCCGTACCACTTGTAAAAGTAATTGTTGGACTCTGGGTGAGCGAACTAAGCGTTATGCCATCGTTTATGCTCGTTGGTGCTGTCGGGCTCGTATTATCCAGAAGGACTGATACATGCGTGATTGACGTATTACCAGCCTCATCCTGCGCTTGAACATGAAGATAGTAAGTTCCAGACCCCGAAGACTGTGAAGCCGTCACTGTTGAGCCATACCCACCACTTGGGATCGTTCCTGCATTTGTATCTACAACAAAACGATAAGTGCAAGCTTCACTACAGCCCCAACTCCAAGTCTTGGAAGTTTTCCAGATCGGGTCACCACTAAGTCCTGTTATAGTGGGCCCTACGCTATCATAGGTTCTTGTTAAGTTCGTTGCGGCTGTATTGCCGTTGCCTGCGGCATCTGTAGCTACTCCGGCATTAACAGCGACAGTAACAAGCCCCTGTGCTGCGGGCGTCACGGTAAAGGTGTAGGTCGCGCCAGAGCCGCTAAAACCAGAAACTGTTCCATTAGTGACAGCGACATCGCCAGCCACAAAACCAGTTACAGACTCAGAGAACGTCGCCGTTACTGAAAAGGTAGCAGCATTAAACGGATCACCAGATGCTGACGACAGAGACAGACTTGGTTGGACGCTATCATATGTTCTTGTGAGTGACGTTGCAGCTGTATTGCCGTTACCTGCGCCATCTGCCGCCACCCCCGCTCCTACCGCGACAGTGACAAGTCCCTGCCCTGTAGGTGTCACGGTAAAGGTGTACGTCGTACCAGAGCCACTAAAACCGGATACTGTTCCATTCGTAACAGCAACATCGCCAGCCACAAAACCTGTTACGGACTCTGAGAACGTCGCCGTTACTGAAAAGGTAGAAGTGTTAAATGGATCACCAGATGCCGAAGACAGAGACAGAATTGGCTGTACGCTATCATAGGTTCTTGTAAGCGAAGTTGCCGCTGTATTGCCGTTACCTGCGGCATCTGTAGCTACTCCGGCATTAACAGCGACAGTGACAAGTCCCTGTGCTGTAGGAGTCACCGTGAAGGTGTACGTCGTACCAGAGCCACTAAAACCGGAAACTGTTCCATTGGTGACAGTAATATCACCAGCAGCAAAGCCCGTTACTGACTCAGAGAACGTCGCCGTCACGTCAAAGCTTGAATTTTTAAAGGGATCTCCAGCTATTGAAGACAGACTGACTGCCGGCGCAATGCTGTCATAGGTACTAGTTAAAGTATTAGATGCTGTATTGCTATTGCCACCAGCGTCTTGCGCTTTTCCAACTTGATACCGCAAGCTCACTGCGCCATCGACCACCGGGGTCGCGGTCACGGTATATACACTGGGACCGCCGGATAGACTTGTTAGGATTGCATTAGTCACTGCAAAGTCACTAAGCTCTACACCTGAAACCGCTTCGCTAAAGGTAAGGGTTGCCGTGAAGGCACCATTGGTATTTGCAGATCCTCCACTTAATGTGACTCCAGGAGAGACTGAGTCGAAGATTCTTGATAAGTTTGTCGCAACTGTATTGCCATTGCCTGCTGCATCTGTTGCGACTCCCGCCCCGACGGCGACAGTGACAAGTCCTTGTGCCGTGGGTGTCACTGTAAAGGTGTAGGTCGTACCAGAGCCACTAAATTCAGAAACTGTTCCATTAGTCACGACGATATCGCTCGACTCAAAACCAGTTACGCTTTCTGAAAAGGTCGCAGTCACACCGATTGTTGGTGTATTAAATGTGCTTGGAGCGGTCGAGGCAAGAGTCAATGACGGCAACACCCGATCAACAGTCAAAAGATCCGATGCCGTGGCAGCATTCACAGGCTGCCAATAATTTGCGACGTTTTTACCAATCACACAAACTAAATAAGTCCCATCTGAACTAATTGAAAAGGTAAAATCAGAAGTGATTGGTGTTTCAATTGCTCCACTAAAATCCGCACTTGAGCAATCCGATTGATTGTACAGCACCACCGCTTTATAGTCCGTGATACTTACGCCACCGATAGTAAGTGTGCGATCTGCACCCACATTACTTATATTTCCAGATGGAACAAAGGTGCTGATTGTCGCTAAAGCAATAGTGCTATCTTTATTCCAGGTGTATTCGTAAATATCCGAAGCCTGCTGACGGTTCCCCGCAATGTCTTGTGTCCAGACACAGAGTTTTAAAGTCGTATCGGGCAATGACGATATATCAGCTATTAAATTTACAGAGACTTCTTTAAACGAACTGTACCCGTTTGAAGTGTCAGCACAACTCACTCCGCTAGCTACCCCCACTTTAAACGCATACTCCGTCGCATCAACTCCACTGACGACGGAGTTTAAACTAATGTGGGGTGATGGCGACGCGGGAAGATTCGTAAGAACCGCCTTCCCTGGACGGATGGTGTCTTTTTGAGTTGATGTACTAGCAGCAGACTCATTGCCTGCGGCATCCATGTGGGTCACTGTTAATGCAACCGCCCCTTCTGAAAGACTGGAAAGATTTATCGTTCCGCTAAAATTCCCCAAGGAGCACAACACCGGAAAGCGCAAAAGATCAGATTTAATATAAACAAGCCGGCCCGACTCAGAACAAGTCCCACTTACTGGAAAAGCCGAAGCATTTGCAATGTTGATAAAGGAAGCTACTGGGTCCAGCGTTACCGTTGGTGGAGTAATGTCTTTTTCCACAATCCAAGTTTTAGACTCTCCCACATCGGGTCTTAGAACAAATACATGATCCCCTTCCGACAAGAACGAAAGATCCACGCTGCCGCTAAACTCCCCATCCACGCAGGAAAATGTCGTCGTCACTTGAGCTTCAAGAACAACTTCCTTAGCCCCTTGAGGGCAGTGACCCGCTATCGGGAAATGACTCTGATTGGAATCATTGACATGGGAGGGAGTAGTCTCAGAATCGATACGAGTTTTTAATTTGAATTGATCACTTAAAAGAGAAGCGGAGAGGTTACATGCGGAAAGCCCTAAAGCAAGGCCACCGACCACTCCAAGTTTAAGCCATCTCGAAAGAATAACGTGCCGTCTATTCATTTTAAGAAACTCCTGTATAGGTCCCGCTGTTCTGTATTTAGTTACGATCCCCTTCACGCTCCTATTAAGCAATTCGGCACACCCCAGGGATATCTTTAATAAACACACTCTGATTTCGTTGCTGTTGCACGAGAAAATTATTTGATCTACTTCTGAGACTTCTGGAACGATTGAGAATTCTTTATAAAAACAAATAGATATTGATGCTCTACAGGAAAGCTAAACCCGAGGCTTAAATTCTTTTTATTGCGTATTTTTATTCCTGATAGGCTTTTGCGGTGACGGCAGGAAGGCCTGCCTTAACTCTAAATCGAATATGGAATTCCATTGATATCAAAGAAGGTGTTCCCTTGAATAGTCGTGGTCTTGCCGTCTTTGACAAAGATATAGGGTGTTTCAAGATATCCGGTCTTCAGCTTTCCATTTGGATAAAATTCAACATACCCCTCGGGGCCATTAGAAACGTAAACACTTTGTCCATTTATTTTGATCTTTGAGCCCCGAGCGATACCACCTCGGGCCAGAACTCCATTTTCGTAAAAAAGCACCTGCTCTGTCCTGCCCAGAGGCACCGACGATACGATACGAATAGTTTCTTCACCATGCGGGATTTCAAAGTGATCTCCCCACTGTAAAAGAATCTTCTCCACTGCGCCTGATCTATAGAACATTATCCAACGGTTCTGAAGTTGACTTCCCCAAACCGGATGAGGCCGCCCCACCCCAACTATTGCGGCATGAACTTCACCCGTTGGAAAAAATCTCATTTGATCCAACTCTAAGGTGAACCCATTATATTCAACATCACCCAGATCCACGTACTTTAGAAGTTTTAGATATTCAAGGCTTGTAAGCCCCTCCATATCTTGAGAGCTGATAAGTCCGGTAAAAAATCTGACTTTAAGGGAAGAGATTTGTTTATTTAAAATAGCCTCTCGATAAATAAGCTCATGCAAGACCAGCCCGGCCTTGTCTTCCTCGGAAAGATGATTCCAGACTTTTTGAGAAATAGCATAGCGCTTGCCGCCTGGAGGGATCTGCTCATCGGGATATTGAGAGACCGTTTGAATAAGTTCACAACCTTCGGGCAAAATCACGGGCCCTATATCTTTAATGGGACGAATATTACTATCATCTATCCACTGAATTTCCTGCAGAAACTGATGGGCCCAAACCCGATACTTTTCAGCACGACCGGGATTTATCTTGGACAATCTTTTCAAAACATATTGCACCTTATCGATATAAGTTACTGTTTCATTGCCCAAATCAATGTTCAAACCCCTCATTTCCGTCTCATAATAGTCAAGCAGCTGCATACGAGCCCCGGCGCCGCATTGAACAATATTGCCGCCATTACCGACCCAATCACCTCCAGCAAAGGCAAAACATGAGACATGAAATGAAAATATAAAAAGCAAACTACGCATCTTTGCCTCCTTGTTTTACTCTTTCTAGAAGGGGAAAACACTGAATAGAGACTCTGTAGACCTCCCCGTTGGTGGAGGCGCCATCCAAGTTAAAAAGATCATTTCTGAACTTTAAAACAAGGCGCTTATATTTTTTGAATTGTTTTTCATCCAAGTTAATATTTAGGAATGAATAGTCGCGAACGGCAACAGGAAGCTCTAGCTTCTTCATTGCCAAAGTCAGGGCATGTTCATGAGCCTTCCGAATAGATGATGACGGCACATCGTGCGTAGAGTGTATATTACGATGCAATCTACGCCACTTTCCAGATGCCATTTGTTCCACAAGTCCCATTTTTTTTAAAAGATTCAGGCACTCTTGGGTTCTTTCCAAAGAAAACCCACCGAGAGAAGATATTTCCATCTCGCCATATCCTTCAAGATCCTTCCGAAGAATTGCCAACAGAACAAAGTACTCCCATTCCTCGAAGATAACTTTATGATCTTTGGGATCTACCTGATGGGAATCATCAATATAGCTAGTTCTGTCCCCAACACTCTTTAGAAACTGGATCCTTTCAGATTCGGATAACTCCAAAACCGAAATCGCCGTCTTCGCGTCGGCAATAGAAATTGTTCTTTTTCCCTTAAGAATGGCAGAAAGCGTGCCTGGATTCATGGATAGGCGCTTGGCAAACGCTCTTAGAGAATAGCTTTTGTTCTGCATTTTCTTAAGACGAAATGCTTCATTTAGCTTTATAACAAAATAAGGATTATTTTTAGATTCATCCATCAACAAATGTCTATATTACGACCTCAACTTCATAATCAAGACAAATAAAGATGTGACCAGGGCTGCCTGATAGAGTAAAATTTATATCAAAGGCCACGGTCTAAAAAGTTAAATGTGTTGCATTCTGCATAAATAGCAACACCCACCAGGCCCCCTAAAAAGCACTACCGCTTTACAACCTTCTTACCCTTAGCGTTCTTTGCGCCCTTCGCAGGCACTGGTTTCTTTTCATCCCGCTTCACATGCAGACGTTTTCCGTCTTTATCTTTGAAGCGTGTTTTCAGTTCTTTCGCAGTTTGACCCTTGCCTTCAATTTTTGCGATCAAGGGGAGGTCTCGTTCAGTCACAAGATTTATGACCAAACCCTCACGCCCCGCACGGGCGGTACGTCCTACGCGATGAAGATAATTATCAAGCTGCTGCGGAAGGTGATAGTTAATCACTCGTCCGACATGTTCTAGATCAAGACCGCGTGCTGCCAAATCCGTTGAAATCAGTAAATCAACTTCACCGTTGCGGAATTTTTTAAGATTTGTACGGCGCTCGTTTTTATCCATTTCGCCGCGATAAAGAACGCACTTGTAACCTTTATCGTTAATTTCTTTGGCAATTTTATCACATTGTTCGCGGGTGTTCGCAAACACGATGGTGCCGCCCTTAATTTGCTTTTTGATCAATTTTTCGAAAAGGGGCCAACGAAGCCCATCAATAACGGTTTCATTTTTGGTGGTGAGGCTCTGAACCACTTTGCCACTTCGAGAGCTGCGAAGAATCTCTGCCTTTGCAAAAAGCGAGTTCATCATCTCTTCGACATTTTTAGAAACCGTCGCAGAAAACAGCGCTAGAGGAATATCCTGTGGGCAGGCATCCACGATGAAATTGGAATCCGTCAGAAAGCCCTTGTCCAACATCTGATCAGCCTCATCAAAAACCAACACGCGCACATCAGACAGATCAATCAGCTCTTTATCAAGCAATTGAATCAATCTGCCTGGAGTGGCCAACAGAATTTCAAACGAGCCACTGATATTACGAATGGTCTGCTCCATACTCATGCCCCCAAGTGCGGGGCGAACACGCAGGCGAGTGTCGTGAGTGAAGGTTTTAAAAACCTTTGCCACTTGCTCCCCCAAATCGCGAGTTGGCACCATGACGATGGCACGAGGGGCGGCCTCCGCTTTAATCGGCTGCCCCTCTTCCTCCAGACTCTTCAGCATGTGCAAGAGTGGCAGGGCATAGGTCAATGTTTTACCACTGCCCGTTTCTGAAACGCCGACGACCGACTGCCCCGACATGAGCAAGGGAATCGCCATACGCTGGATTTCCGTAGGAGTAAAAATACGCTGCGCTTTAAGCGTTTTAAGAAGGGAGGGCAAAAGACCGAATTCTGGGAAGTTTTTCATTCCCGCAATGTATACAAGATTGCACAAAAAGGCGCGTCTTTTCGGCGGACCTGACCTTGTATTTACATTTTTTTACTGACTAGACCCACGAGGGGCTCAAATAAATAGACATGTGTTGCATCTATGTGATGATTAAGCGACGGAGGCCTTTATGGCACGCTTATCTGGAAGACATCCTGAGTTTCACAAAGGCGAACGTATTGGTTGGCTCCGAGCGGCCGTCTTGGGAGCCAACGATGGGATCGTATCCACCGCAAGTCTTATTGTCGGTGTGGCGGCAGCCAATGCAGATCGCTCAGAGATTCTCCTGAGCGGCGTTGCGGGTCTTGTGGCTGGCGCTATGTCGATGGCT
>JAHRXB010000220.1 GCA_019104905.1 Bdellovibrio sp. | reverse complement strand
AATTCAGAGTCTTTGTATCTCTTTTTGATTATGTTTTTATGGCAAATGCCGCACTTCTGGGTTTTGGCAGTTCGTTATAAAGAAGACTACGCAAAGGGAGGCATTCCCACGTTGCCTGTGGCATTGGGAATGGAAAAGACGCTTTTCCAAATTGGTCTTTATACTTTTGTATATGTCGGGGTCGCTTTGGCAGCTCCGATGTTTGTTCATGCAAGCTGGATGTTTGTTCTTTTAACGTTCCCGTTTGCTTTTAAAGTCATGCAAGAGTTCTATCGTTACTATAAATCCAACGGCACCGAGAGATGGATGGCCTTCTTTATGTGGTTGAATGTCTCTATGCTTGTGTTTATTGTGATTCCCGTGATCGATAAGTGGAACTTTCTGTTCATCCACTCAAACTAGGCCCTCGACGAGGGCCACTTTCTTACTTTCTAAACTCGTCAGGTGTGTCGATCTGCTTAAAGGGGTGAGCCTTTTGGAACGCCTCAAGTTTTAGGCAGTTCTCATTTATCTTTATCAGTGTCGGGTATTTCGAGATGTCGACATTGAATCGTGTGCAAGTCAAAAGTTGTGGGATGAGGAAAAGGTCGGCCATGGTGATCTGATCGCCAAAACTATAAGTTCCTGAAAATTCCTTGAGAGTTGTTTCCAAGGTTTCAAGTCCTTGGGCGGCCCAATGTTGGACCCAAGCTTCTTTTTGTTCTTGGGTATAGCCATGGTGTTTTTCAAGATACTGAAGCGTCTTTAGATTTCCCAGCGGATGCATGAAAGAGTTGATGACCTCACAGACCTGTCGAACGCGGGCGCGAAGATATGCGTCCTGCGGGAACAGGGCCGGTTTTGGGAAAACCTCATCAAGGTATTCCATGATGGCGAAGGATTCGGGAATTACCTTTCCGTTGTGAACAAGCGTGGGCACGCCTCCCAGAGGATTGATCTTGCGATATTCTGGAGAGTGTTGTTCGCCCTTCAGAAGACTGATGGGTTTGTAGTCAAACTCAAGACCCTTGATGTGCAAGGCAAGGCGGGCGCGGTAAGAGGTGGAGCTGCGAAAATAGTTGTAAAGTGTAAGTGAGGACATATACTAATTTCAGTCTGGTTTTGTTACTCAGTCAAAGGACTTTTCTGTGCCTAATAGATTTATCTTTTCACTGCGTTTTTCGTCCAAAGTCTTTGTCAAAATGGCAGTCTTGGCTTTGGCCATGATCTTTTTTATGACTCTTTTCCGATTGAATCTGTATTTTTTGTCAGTGTTTCATGCCACTCCGGATGTCGACTTTATAGAAGTTCTGCACTCTTTCATCGCGGGTCTGCGATTTGATTTGCTGGTATTTGGGTTCATTTTTATCCCCCTCTTTTTCGTTTTGATGATTCAGGCTTTTACGGAAAGATGGCCGCGGTGGATCTTTGCAGCCTATAAAACCTATTTTGTTGGAGTTTGGTTTCTTATCTGCACGTTGTCCTTTATGGATTACTTTTATTTTGCGCGATACGGGGCGCGGATGCGCTTTGAAAACTACATGTCGTGGTCGCCTCAGGTATGGATGGATCAAGTTCAGATTTTGCCAAAAAATCAGGTGTGGATTTTTTGTGTGATCACAGTTCTGCTTTTCAGTTTGGGCTATATGCTGACCAAAAGCCTGAAGTTCGGCGACTGGAAAGACGAATATTCTCCGCAGAAGGGCTCCAAAGTGGAGGTGTTCTTAAGAGTGCTTGTCCCCTTGATTCTGATTGCCTTGGCGGCTCGTGGCACAGTCGAGCCCCATCATTTAGCGTTGGAACACAGCGAGGTGTCCAGTAATAGGGCTATAAACGAGATGGCGCTTAATGCTGTATGGTGTTTTGATAAATAGATCAAATTGTGGGACTATCTCAGGGCTTCTTTTAAGAAGTTTATTAGGAGGATTTACGATGAAAAAGTGGGCTCTATCATTGGTGGCGGCTTTGGGAATGATGTCATCTTCAGCGCTGGCAGATATTGATTATGGTTTGGAAGTCGGCATTCGTCAGCAGTCTGGTGATGTTGAGGGCGGATCCACAAAATCACAAATGGGTCTTCAGTTTGGCGCAACAGCACACTTTCCTATTTCCGGTCCTTTGCATCTCAGAACGGGAATGCTTTATACGCAAAGACCTTTGACTGTTGAGGGAACTCCCGACAATAAAGTCACAATGAACTATCTCGATATCCCTGTGGCCTTGATGTACAAGTTCGAAGAATACGCGGGTGTTTTTGCCGGAGTTTCTTTAGCGATGAACTTGGACAAAACAGCCGATGTGGGAACCGTGACAGATGTAAAGTCTCCTCTTTTGCCAATTCTTATCGGTGCCAGCTTCAAGTTTGCTCCTAACTTGGGTGTGGCTTTGTACTATGAAAGTGCTAGCGGTGAGGCGGCAAAAAATCTAAAAGACTATCGTGCTGTTGGCGCGAACCTGTTGATCACTTTCGACTAAGGATTTGACGTGAAGCTTGGTTCTTTAAAATCCCCGCACTCTCGTGACGGGGAGCTTTGTGTAATTAGTAAAGATCTTAAGACGGCTGTTAAGGCCACTCATATTTCTGCGAATTTGCGCGAGGCTTTGGAAAGCTGGAAAGACAAAGAAGCCTCTTTGCAGAAGATCTATGCGGATCTGAATGCGGGATCGGTGGCAGATTCTTTTCCTGTGAAAGAAGGGGATTTTCACTCGGCTCTTCCGCGCACGTGGCTTTTTGCGGATGGCTCTGCATTCATCTACCATATTAAGCTTGTGCGTATGGCTCGTAAGGCCGCTTTGCCAGAGACTCTGGAAACCGTTCCCTTGATGTATCAAGGTGAGTGTGGTCAGTTCTTGGCGCCAACGGAAGATATTCCACAACGGGATTTCTCACACGGAACCGATTTCGAGGGTGAGGTCGGGGTGATTACGGACTTCGTACCGATGGGCGTAACTCCCGAGGAAGCTCTTAAGTGTATTCGTCTTTTCGTTCTCATCAATGACGTTTCTTTGCGAGGATTGATTCCTGAGGAATTGGCTCAAGGTTTTGGATTTTTCCAAAGTAAACCGGCGTCGGCTCTGTCACCATTTGCGGTCACGGCTGATGAATTAGGAAGTGGCTGGAAAGAGGGTCGCATTCACTTCCCGTTGCAGGTGAACTACAATGGTCAGTTTTTTGGAAAAGCCAATGCCAGTGCGATGCATTTTCATTTTGGACAACTGATTGCTCATGCGGCAAAAACGCGAAATTTAGCGGCGGGGACAGTGATTGGAAGTGGAACTGTTTCTAATGAGAGTCACGAAAATGGTTCAAGCTGTCTTGCTGAAAAGCGTATGATTGAGCAGATTGAAACGGGCTCGATTAAGACGCCCTTTATGAAATCTGGCGATACCATTGAGATTCAGATGCTGGATGATAAGGGTCAGAATATTTTTGGAAGAATCTTTCAAAAGGTGAAGGCTGTTTAAGCCTTCACCTTTCTTTTCTTAGAGTGCTTCAATTACACCACAGGCAATTCTTGGGCCTGAGTTTCCGGCAGGTTGAGATTTCAAGTCGTCTTTGTCTTGATGGATGATCACGGCTTTTCCAATAATGCTATCCGCGCCGGGTTTCATAGTCAGCCCTTCAACAGTTAAAGATGTTGCGGCTTTTCCTTTATTGTTAGCCATCAAATTTCCAAAATCGCCGGCATGATGGCCATTGGCCCCAGGGGCGCCGTGAGTGCTATGGGCAGGGTTGAAATGTCCGCCCGCCGATGAGAAATCGGCCTTAGAACAGTCTCCTGTTTCATGTAAATGAAAGCCATGGGGTCCCGGCTTAAGGCCTTCAACCATGGTTTCGATTTTCATTTTTCCACCATCTTCGCTGAAGTGAATGATGCCTTTGATTTTAGATCCATTAGCAGCTTTCAAGACGGCTTGGGCCTTTGTGGGGGCGACAGGCGTTGCAATCGCCTCTGCAGCAGTCGTTGTTTCAGTTTGTTTTGGTGATTGTGCGCAGGCCATAAAGGTCAATGCCAGAATACTTGTGATGAAGATGTTTTTCATAAGATAGGTCCTTTCATGTTTTAACACTATAGGAGCCATCTTACTTTGTTAAGATGAGATGTCATTACCGATTGGAAATATAGGCCAGAAGTCCAATCACAATAATGGTCGTTAGATAAAACAAAATGACCACACGACCTAAGCGAATTTTTGGGGCGAGAAGCGCTCGGGTAGCTAGAGTTGTCATAACTACCTCCTTCTTTTCTATGTCAATTATCTCACAAGTAGCCAGAGCCCCTCCAATAGATATTATCTAAGTGACATATAGATATAATCTTTTGGAGGAGCTATGAATACGAACTCGAATAAGACGGTGCAGGCCTTATCTAAAACCTTGTCTGAAGAATATGTTCTTATGCTAAAAACGCAAAATTTCCATTGGAATGTCGAAGGACCTTTGTTCTTTTCTTTACATCATCTATTTGAGTCGCAGTACAAGAGTCTAGGGGAAAAAGTGGATGGCTTGGCGGAAACGATCCGTACCTATGGCGTTAAATCCCCGGGAAGCTTTCGCGACTTTTTAAAGACATCTCTGATCGACGAGGCTCCTGCGGACGCGATCTCGTCTCATCAGATGGTGGAAATTCTAAATAAGGATCATCTATCAATGGCCGCGCGTTTGAAAGAACATCACGAGCTAGCGGAAAAGTCGGGGGATGTGAATGCCATGGTTATTTACGAAGATCTGATTTTGTTCCATGAAAAGTCCGCCTGGATGATTCGTAGTCATAGGGCATAAACAGATGACAGAGAAGTCCATGCCCAGGGAAGCTGAAGGAGAAACAAGGAGACCTCGATATGTTCACTATGCTTGGCGCACTCTTCTTCTCTATGGCCATGGCTCAAGAAAAAGTACAGGTACAAAACTTAACGCCTCAAGGGTTTGTAAAGTCTGTTGAGCAGGTGCGGATTGAGTTTTCTCACCCGATGGTTCGTTTTGGAGACATTAAGCTAGAGGCACCGGCGCAAAGCTCTTGTTTTAAAGATGGCCAAGGTCGTTGGATAGATACAAAGAATTGGGTCTATGACTTTAAGCAGGCTCTTCCTGGGGGGAGTGCGTGTTCGGTGACCGTGATGGGGAAGAGTTACCATTTTAATACCGGTGGTCCTCATATCAAAGAAACCTTTCCCATGCGATACCGCCCGATCGATCCTTTGCAGAATTTTGTGCTGATGTTAGATGCCCCGGTAAAAATACCTTCTTTGCTCGAAGGAGCTTATTTTGTTGTTGAGGGGTTGGGGGATCGTATTCCGATCGAGGTGCTGGAGGGAAGCTCGGCTCAGAAAATTAAAACAGCGGCCGAAGATGAATATCGATATGAGAAAGAAAGTTTTAAGGGAGACTTTGTCGTTATCAAGGCGCAAAGAGCTTTGCCTCCCGGGGCCCGCGTCAGTTTTATTTGGGGAAAGAAAGTTCAGTCTGTTTCGGGGTTTTCTTCTCCCGCAGACGAAGTGTTAGAATTTACGGTGGCTGAGCCCTTTAAGGCTGATTTTAGCTGCGATCGCGAAGGCCCAGGAAAACCTTGTGTGCCATTGTTGGGAATGCGTCTTTCATTTACTTCTGCTATTTCTCTAAAAGACGCGAAAAATATTTATTTAGAAAACAAAGACAAAAAGAGAATGGCCCCATCGGGACTAGAGGACTTGGCGACTCAAGACAGTATTTCTTACCTGGAGTTTAAGGGTCCTTTTTTGCCCAACGCGGAATTCAAGTTGTTCCTGCCGTCAGACCTTAAAGACGAAGAAGGACGAACTCTTTCTAATAAGAGTCAGTTTCCTTTGATTGTCAAAACGGGAGAACAGCCATCCCTTTTAAAATTTGCCTCGGACTTTGGACTTATTGAGGCCGGACCGGAAGCGGCGTTGCCTGTCACCCTAAGACGAGTTGAAAAAACTCTTCAGACACAATTCATAGGATGGACAGGGCAATGGAAGGCCTCACAGTTTAAAGACATTCTAAATAGTCTAAGTGAGGTTCAAAGAAGTCCTTATGATGTGACAAGGCTTGCGACCTTGAAGAAGCTTCCATCTCAAAAAATTCAAGTGCAAAAACCATTGAAGGCGTCAGACACAGAAGTCGTGGGTATTCCTCTAAAGAAAACCGGTTTCTACATTGTCGAGATGGAAAGCGCTCTTTTGGGGGAAAGCTTATTGGCACGCAAGACGCCTTATTATGTGCGAGCGGCGGCTTTAGTTACAAATTTAGCAGTGCATCTGAAACACACCAACCAGGAGGCCTGGGTGTGGGTGACAGAATTAAAGAACGCGCAAACTGTTTCACAGGCTCAGGTGAAACTTTATGATGTTCAAGGTAACGAGGTGTCTCGAGGTGTCACTGACAACAAGGGTTTGGTTCACTTTCATTTTAAGAAGCCTCTCAATGAATGGTCTACGCGCAGTGAGTCCTCGTTTTATGATGGTTTTTTTGCGGTTGCTGAAAAAGACCAGGATTTTAGCTTCACGCACTCTTCTTGGAATCGTGGAATTGAGTCGTGGCGATATCAACTTGGGACAGCAGATTACGCCTCACCCCTTATTGCTCATGCGATTCTAGATCGAACTCTTTTTAAGCCGGAAGAAGTTCTTTCAGCAAAAATTATCCTAAGAAAAACTCAAAGCCAGGGCCTGGTATTGCCGTCGGAGATGGAGTGGCCTTCAAATATCTTGTTGTCTCATGATTCGGGTTTGCAGTCTTTCAAAGTGCCTCTGAAGTGGAACAAACAAAAAGGGACTGCTTTACTGAAGTGGAGTTTGCCTCCCGGCATTAAAATGGGCCATTGGAGTTTAGTTTTGGAAAAGGAGAAGCCCGCCCTGTCTCTTCCCGTCGGTGGATTTTCTGTGGAAAGTTTTCGAGTTCCTTTGATTCAAGTGCGCTTGAACTCTCAATCTCCTTCTTATGTTTTGGAAAAAACGGTGCCTGTTCAAGTTTCGGGGACTTACTTTGCCGGAGGACCGGCGTCTCGTCTTGCGATGAAGATGAGATGGAGTGTGGAGCCCAGCAGTTTCTTTGCGCAAGATGAGGAGCTACAAGATTTTTCATTTGCGAACGGAACGGTCAAGGAAGGGCTTTTTAGATCGGGTGAAGATGAAGGGGCTCGTTATATTCCTCAAAGTGGCGTGGAAAACTTTGAGTTGGATCAAAAAGGGGGCGCAGAGATGCCCCTTAAGAACTTAAAATATGGAACGGGTCCGCAGAAGTTAAGAACGGAAGTCGAATTCAAAGATCCGAATGGAGAGATTCAGACGGCTATTCGCTCCTTCGCGATGTGGCCGTCCTCTGTTGTTCTGGGTATCAAATCAAAATCTTGGTGGGCCACCCCGGATCTCGTCGAATTTGAGGTTGTGGCTTTAGACCTCAATCAGAACCCGGTTAAAAATCAAAAAGTTCAGGTGGATCTCTATACCAGCCGCTACTATTCCCACAGAAAGCGCCTGGTGGGAGGCTTTTATGCCTACGAGGATTTTAGAGAGTTTCGCAAAGTGGGTGAACTGTGCCGCGGTGAAACCAATGCCCAGGGTCTATTTAGCTGTATGGGTAAGTCGAAAATCGCAGGATCCGTATTAGCAGTGGTTTCAACAAAAGATTCTCAAGGTCATGAGAGTTATGCAAACGTGAATCAATGGATTGTGAAGCCGGGAGAACGTCAGTGGTTTGGTTCTGAAGACAATGATCGTGCTGATTTGATCCCCTTCAAGAAGGCCTATGAGCCCGGAGATGTGGCGGAGTTGCAGTTGCGAACTCCGTTTCCAACTTCGAAAGTTCTGGTGACTGTCGAGAGGGACTCGGTGCTGTCGTCAGAAATTGTCGACGTTCAGGGAGATCGTCCGGTCATCAAGGTGCCAATTAAAAAAGAGTACGCACCCAATGTTGTCATTTCAGCCTTTGCGATTCGTGGTCGCCTCAGTGACCCCAAGCCGACAGCCTTGGTTGATCTAGGTAAGCCAGCGTTTAAGTTGGGAATGGCCAATCTCAAGGTCGGTTGGAAAGAAAATGCACTTAAGGTCTCAGTTAATACGGATCGTAAAACATATAAAGCTCGGCAACGGGCCGTCGTCACAGTGAGTGTGAGCGATGCCCACGGTCGTCCCGCAGCGCGAGGCGAAGTCACCCTGGTGGCTGTCGATGAGGGCCTTTTGGAGCTTCGTGAAAATGAGTCCTGGGATCTTCTCAAGGCGATGATGAGACTTCGTCCTCACACTGTGGAAATGGCGACGGCTCAAACCTTGGTGATAGGTAAGCGTCACTTTGGTTTAAAGGCTTTGCCTATCGGAGGTGATGGGGGAGGCGCTCTTCGTCGAGAACTTTTTGATACTCTTTTATACTGGAATCCTTCCATCACTTTAGATAGTCGCGGAGAGGCTCGCGTCGAGGTTCCTTTGAATGACTCAACGACCAGTTTTCGGATCGTTGCGATTGCTCAACAAGGGGCGGATCAATTTGGAAATGGTTGGACTTCGATACAAAGTTCGCAAGACCTGATGATTCTGCCGGGACTTTCCAAGGTGGTTCGTGAAGGGGATGTTTTTATGACTGGATTCACAGTCAGAAATGCCTCTGCCCAAACTCAAGAGGTGCAGTTGAGTTTAAGAATGAATCCAAAAATGGCAGGTCAAGAAGATCAGAAGATTCGTTTGAATCCTGGAGAGGCCAAAGAGATTCAATGGAGAGTTCAAGTTCCTTCGGTCGATGTTTTGGAATATGTCCTGACCGCAAAAAATTACCAAGGAAAGGTTCTGGACGAAATCAAAAAGGTGCAGACAGTTTTACCTCTGCGCGTGGCACGCGTTTATCAGAGCGAATGGGGCTCCTGGCCTGATTTTAAAAGCCTGGCACTGACAGCGCCACAGGACGCGGAACCCAATAAAAGTTCTGTGGTGTTCGAACTGAGCACGGGACTTGGAGGATCTCAGGTCGGGATGAAAGAGTTCTGGAAAAATTACGATTACACTTGTCTTGAGCAGCTTGTCTCTAGAGCGATCTCTCTTCAGGACAAAAAAATGTGGTTGCGATTGGAAGAAAAACTGAACACTTACATGGACGGAAACGGGTTGCTTCGCTATTTCCCAAATTCTAACTCAGTGGGCAATGTCAATCTCACTGCCTACGTTCTAAATATCGCCCATGAATCGGGTTTTCAGTTCCGGGAAGAAAATGAGAGTCGTTTGCTTGAGGCTTTAAGTCTTTATGCCGAAGGTAAACTTAAAGAAGAAGTCGACGTGAGCCGGGCTGATGAAACCCTTAAAAAGGTAACAGTCTTTGAGGCGCTTTCAAGATATCGTCGCTTGAATATTGATTTATTAACGTCATTGGATTTTCAGGGGACTCAGTGGCCGCTCTACTCTTTGGTGGAGTGGTATCAGATTCATCTTTGGGAAAAAAATATTCCACAGAGAGAAAAAAAGATTTCCGAGATCGAAGCTCTTTTACGAAGTCGCTTCTATTTTTCCGCCAAACGTTTGCAGCTGAAAGATGAAAAGATGGAGGCGATGCCTTGGATGATGAGAGACTCGGAAGGAGCCATTCTTCGTTTAATCCTGGCGACTCTGAATCAGACTCAATGGAAAAATGATACACCTCGATTGTATCAAGGGGTTCTAGCGCGGCAACATAATGGGTCATGGTATCTAACGACGGACAACGCCTGGGGCAGTATTGTCATGAAGAAAGTGCAAGAGGCTTACGGAAAAGAGAAGGTACAAGGTACTTTCGTGGCAGAGCTCGGAGCCAAAACAGTGCAACATGACTGGGCTAAGGGATCCTCTGCGGTCATGGAGTTACCGTGGTCGTCACCAGAGAGTCAGTTGAAATGGCGCCAAGAGGGTGTCGGAAAGCCGTGGATCACAGTTTCGGCGAAAGTCTCAGTCCCTGTTACAAAACCAACCTTTGCCGGATTTTCAATTGAGAAAACAGTAACTCCTGTCGAACAAAAGAAAGCGGGCGTTTGGAGCGTGGGAGACGTAGCGAAAGTGCAACTAAAAATTAAAACCGCGGCTCCGCAGACTTGGGTTGCTATTGAAGATCCTATTCCTGTCGGGGCCAGCGTTCTACAAAGTAGCTGGTCGACGGCCGTGGAAAGAAAAGAAGAACTGATTCGGTTTTACTACTCTTGGTTTCGCGGTGAAGAGGTGGTCGAGTATACAATTCGTTTTAATCAGGCTGGAACTTATGTTTTACCAGTTTCCCGCGTTGAAGCGATGTACAGTCCCGATCTTTTTGGTGAGCTGCCCGAAAGCAAATGGACGGTTTTTTAATGATAAGAAAGACAAGTTTTGCGCTGGCATGTTTTGTTGCTTGGGGAGGGTTCGCCGGAGGCTATTTGCACGGCTCTCTTCCTGAGGTGCTCTCTTATGAGCAGACGCAAAGATCTTATAGAACGTCAGAACTGTTTCTCTTGGATCGCGAGGGGAAACCGCTTCATCAGTGGCGACAAAATAGTCACGAACGATCTTTTTCTTGGGTGAGTCTGCGCGAGGTGTCTCCGGCTTTCATTGAGGCCCTCCTTAAATCAGAGGATAAAAATTTCTTTAATCACGCGGGAGTGGATGTCTCAGCGTTAGGAGCTAGCGTTTATCAAAGATTTTTCAGGAATTCCCCTCGAGGCGGCAGTACTTTGTCGATGCAGCTTTTGAAGCTTCTGCATGAGGACAAGGCGCTCTATCAAGGTTGGGTGGGAAAGCTTCGGCAGATTCTTGCGGTATCTCGTTTGGAGTCAAGCTGGACGAAGTCGCAAATCTTAGAGGCATATTTCAATTTAGCACCCTTTCGCGGAGAGCATCTGGGACTGGCCAGCGCCTCATGGTCTTTGTTTGATAAGATGCCCTCTGGTTTGACCTTAAAAGAGTCGACTCTTCTGGCAGTTCTTATTCGTTCACCGAATGCAAATGGACAAGAGTGGAGTGAGCGAGCCTGTTGGCAGGAGCCGTCCTTTTGTGAAGACTTCAAAGTGTTATCAAAGGAGCTTGTAAACAAAAGATTGAACCCTCTGATAGACCAAAGGGCTTTGCATTTAGCACAGAGACTGAGCAAGACGGGATTGACAGGCTCTCTGCGAACGAGTCTTGATCGGAGTTTGCAGATTTATACTCAAGAGCTGGTGCAGTCTCAGATCCGCAGTCTTGAGTCTCAGAATGTTCATGAGGCAGCTGTGTTGGTTATAGAGAATCAAACCGGCGAGGTCTGGGCTTATGTGACGGGAACTTCTCAAGAGAAGAATCGTTATGTTGATGGTGTTCAAGCATTTCGACAAGCTGGTTCGACGCTCAAACCTTTTTTGTATGCGACCGCGTTTGAGAAAAACATATTGCATGCCAATTCGTGGATTGAAGATTCGGCCGTCGATATCGTTTTCGATCGAGGTGTTTATAAACCTCAGAATCATGATCGTCAGTTTTATGGATGGATTCCGGTAAAAACGGCCTTAGCCTCGTCTTTAAATGTGCCAGCGGTGAAGGTGTTTAAGATTCTGAACGATGATTCATTCTGGAGTAAACTTAAAGAATTGAATTTTCAAAATTTGCGAGATCCTGACTACTACGGTCCCGCTTTGGCATTGGGTGTGGCAGACGTGACATTAGAAGACCTAACCCAAGGCTATCGGGCATTGGCTTTGAGCGGAAAGTATTCAGCTCTCCGTTTTCAGGAGGAGGCGTCGCCACCTCAGTTTCGGCAGGTTTTCAGTGAACAGAGCGCGCAGGAAGTGGCACAAATTTTATCCGAAGGGCAGAATCGATCTTTGGGTTTTGGTTTGGATTCGTCATTGTCTTTAAGCGGAACTTCGGTGAAGACGGGCACCAGCAAAGACATGCGCGACAATTGGTGCGTTGGATTTAACGAGAAGTTTACTGTGGGTGTTTGGGTTGGAAATTTTTCCGGTGAACCGATGTGGAATGTTATGGGGATAACCGGGGCGGCTCCGATTTGGAAGAAGGTGATGGAGAGATTGCAGGAGCGGTTTCCTGTAAAAATGCCCGCTCGCGATTTATTGGCCTCGTCGCCGGGGGAGGCGAACCCAGAGACATATCCCCAAGCACGGGTGTTGTATCCTCAAGATGGAATGATTTTAGCCTTGGACCCATCGATCCCTGAGGAACATCAAAGAATGCCTTTACTTGTCGAAGTTCCCAGATCTTCAGGTTGGTCGTGGCAGATTGATAAAAAAAAGAAGATTGCTGTGCAAGGCCCTTATTTGTGGACGCCCACTTTGGGGCGCCATACTTTTGAGCTTTATCAAGAAGGCAAGCTGATGAAGACCATCCAGGTTTTGGTAAAGTAATTAAATATCGTAGTGGAAAACGATGGGCATTTGAATGTCCGGATGAAGACTTAATTTCACCGGGCAAGTCAGAGCAATTCCCTCAAGCTTTTTGCGATAGTCGTGAGGAACATTCTGAGGAAGGTGCAAAACTACAGTAAGCTTGCTGATGCGGCGAGGATTTATGGTCATTTCCTTTTCAACCGTCACTCGAGAGCCTTTGAGTTGAACGCCGTCTTTTTCTGCGGCAATAGCCATCACGGTCAACATACAGCTTCCGGTTGCCGCGCCGACAAGATCGGTGGGAGAAAAGAGTTCGCCTTTGCCATTGTTATCTTTGGGCGCATCTGTAGCAATGTGAGCCCCTGAGGGCCCATGAGTGATTTCGCAGTGTTTTTCGCCTTGATAGAGGGCAGACATTTTGACCATGGACAACTCCTACCGTCATACCATGGCCTCAAAAAACAAAGTCGTCAATATTAGGACGACAGGCCTTCAATAATTTTCCGCAAGCGCATCTCGGAAGACTTCGACATATCTGCATAGACTTTGCGCAGATGAGTTGAGCGCACGGGGTCGTTCTTTGAAGATTTCATCTCTCGACCGAACTTAAGAGCTGCGCAGACACTTTCAATGACCACTTTTCTTTTTGAGTCTTTCGTAATGAAATCAAAGGCACCAAGAGAAAGTGCTTCAAGCGCACGTGAGTGATCGCCATGAGCCGTGAGAACCACGAAGGGCGTCATTTGTCCCAAAGAACGAACATAAGCAAGGAACTTAAGGCCGTTCATCTGAGGCATTTCAATATCTGAAAGAATGGTGTCAAACTCTTGCTCTTTAACGTACTCAAGGGCGGCCGCCCCATTTTCGGCTTCAACAATCTCATCGACGAATTCTTTGAGGAAGTGTTTTAACAGCTCTCGAATATCAGAGTCGT
>JAHRXB010000075.1 GCA_019104905.1 Bdellovibrio sp. | reverse complement strand
GATGCTCATTACTTCGAGCAAGTTTTTAAGCGTTATGCGTTTAAAGAAGTGGGGCAAGTTCACGGCAAGAATATCAAGCTGTATCGTCAAGGGGACATCAACTATATCTTGAATTGTGAACCTCATACGTTTGCGACTGATTTCGCAAAACTGCATGGCAACTGCATCTGTGCGACGGGTTTCCGCGTGGTTGATGCAAACCATGCTTTCAAAGAGGCGATCGCTCGCGGGGCCCGTCCTTACGATGGAAACGATCACCAAAAAGGGGCGACACCATTTCCTGCGATCTATGGAATCGGTGACTCGTTGATCTACTTCATGGACGACAAAAATCAAAACAAACTCTACAACGAAATCTTCCAGGTGAAACCCGAAGACCAAGCTCCTGTCGGCGTGGGCTTTTTGGCGATTGATCACTTTACGAACAATGTTCCAAAAGGTGAGATGGATAAGTGGTATGAGTTTTATACGAAAGTGTTCGCTTTCTATGAAGCGCACTACTTTGACATTCGTGGAACAAAAACCGGTCTTCTTTCAAGAGCGATGCGCTCACCTTGTGGGAAGTTCTCAGTGCCTATCAATGAGCCCACAGAGTCTAAGTCGCAAATTCAAGAGTATTTGGATGAATACAAGGGTTCAGGCATTCAACACGTGGCTTTGTTGACGAACGATATCAATGCCAGCCTTGAGAAACTAAAAAGCAGCGATATTCAATTCCTCACGCCGCCTCCGCACTCTTACTATGAGATGCTTCCGGCGCGTGTACCGAATGTGACTGAAGATTTGAATCGCTTAGAGAAAAACGCGATCTTGGTGGATGGCGATGAAAAAGGTTATTTGTTGCAGATCTTCACGAAGAACACCTTTGGGCCGATCTTTTATGAGTTGATTCAACGCAAAGGTCATAACGGATTTGGAGATGGAAATTTCCAAGCTTTGTTTGATGCGATTGAGCGTGATCAAACAGAACGCGGCTACCTGTAATTAAATTTATGGAGCGTATTTGGCACCTTCCCACTCCAGAGCGAGGAACTAAGCTGTCCTCCTCGCAAGCGATGAAGCTGGCAATCAGTGAGGCCTCGAAAGGGGCCCCACGAGTCAGTCCAAATCCTATGGTCGGGGCCGTGGTGCTTGATGCTCAAGGCGGATTTCTGTCTTGCGGTTATCATGAGTTCTATGGCGGACCTCATGCGGAAGTGAATGCCCTTAAAAATTTGTCTCCCGAGGAGCTTCGCGGAGCTCATGTGTTTGTCACTCTAGAGCCTTGTGCCCACGAGGGAAAAACTCCTTCTTGTGCGAAGACCATGGCGAAATTGCCCCTGAAGAAAGTCACTTTCGGCCTGATCGATCCCAATCCGTTGGTGGCTGGTCAAGGTGCGGAAATTCTTCGCGCCGCCGGCATTGAGGCCGAGGTGTTTTCCAGTCCCAATGCCGAAGAAGACCACGATATCAAAATCAAATTAGAAGAGGCCTGCGAAGCGTTTCTTTGGAATTTTCGCCAGAAAAAAGTTTTTGTCGCATTGAAGATGGCCTCCAGCCTTGATGGACAAGTGGCTCTGCGTTCGGGAGAAAGTCAGTGGATCACGGGCCCCGAGTCGCGAGAATATGTGCATTACTTGCGTGCTTGTTATGATGCGATCTTGGTGGGAAAGGGAACCATCGAGTTTGACAATCCCTCGTTAAATATTCGTCACCCCACGATTGAAAAGAAAAACAAGGTGATCGTCATTGATGCGGAGGCAGAGCTTCTTTCTCGCTTCTCGGATTTAAAGCTTTCCAAAGTTCATGCCTCTGCGGATTTATTCTGGTGCGTGGCGGCCGAGATTAAAGAGCGGGTTGATAAAGTCGTGGCGGAGATGAGTGGGGCCCCCCAGATTGTTTATGTAAAAACCAATGTGGGCGGGGACTTAGATCTTCAAGATCTTTTGGCGCAACTCTATCGGCAGGGACTTCGTTCGGTGATGGTGGAGGGGGGCGCTATGACTGCCAGCTCCTTCATTGATGACCGTCTTGTAAATCGACTTTATATGTTTCAGGCCCCTATTATCATGGGCTCTGGGGGCTCCAGATCTTGGACGGAAACAATTCGTATTTCTTCCATGAATGAAAAAATCCATGTGAAGAATCCTCGCTATCTGACTTTCGGAAATGATTTCATGATCACGGGGACCCTATAAAGTCTTCAAGTGGATTTGCTGAGAGCCTCTGGACAAAGTAGAATAGATTCACAAACTTTACTTTGCAGAGGAACCGATTCATGACCGAAGGCACTCAAAACACCACCATCAACTACCGTTGGACTCGCGCCAGTGATGGGGCTTTAGCCGGGGTCTGCAAAGGTCTAGGGGATGCCTTGGGTATTGAAACCTGGATACTGCGCGTCATCTGGATTATCTCCGTCCTCTGGTTTGGGACTGGAATCCTCTTTTATTTGATCTTGGCAGCATGTCTGCCCCGCGTCGATAAGCTAGACCATGCTCTAGATAGAAAGCTTCTGGGAGTCTGTGCTAGAATAGCAAAGAGATATCGCATCGAGGTGGGCCTCGTAAGAACGGGTTTTGTCCTGTTAGCCCTAATAACCTTCGGTGTTGCGATACTGGGTTACGGCCTCTGTTATTTTTTGGTTCCTAAGGCCGATGAACCTGCAAGTCGCTCAAAGAGCGCAGGAGTATTTTAAGATATATGGGTGATGACAGTAGTAGGTCGATCGTAAAAACCCTCAAAAACGAATGGTCTCTTCTTTGGGATGCTTTTCAAGGCGAAGAAAACGAGACCACAAAATCCGAAGATGATGCTTTTAAAAGTGGCAAGCTTGAGGTCTTGAGTCTGGATCAGATTCGAGAAATGACCAAGGCTTTGCTTGAAGATCGCAAAAAGCTCAATCAAAAGATGGAATCCCTTTCGAAAGAAATTGATTTAAACTCAGCAAAGTTGGAGAGCCTCCGCCTGGTCGGTGGGGAAGAAGACGATACATTGAAACGCATTCATGAGCTTCATGATTTGGGTCAAAGTATGGCCACGGCGCTGACGAAGTTGGATAAACAACTGCGTGAGATTCGTGACCAAGAAGATAAAATCCAAGAGGATCTGATTTCCTCTTAAGAGTTTTCCTGTGCTTGCTGGGGAACCAGCAAGTCCTCTAGAAAGAAAGCAGACAATTCAGAGCGCCCCGCAAGTCCTGACTTCGAGTAGATGGCCATGGACTGAACGCGCGCGGTTTTGTCGCTGGTCTGTCGAATCTCTGCAATTTCCTTAAGGCTTAAACCTTTCAAAAGAAGAAATGCGACTTCCTTTTCGGCAGCGGTCAGTTGCCATTTTGAAAGCTGCTGATCGATGGCTTTGGAAAGTCCTTCCAGGTATTTCCGCGATTCGGCTCGCCACTTTTCAGCTTCGATTTTGAATTCGGAAAAATCTTTTCGTTCTTGAGCCAGTTGATGTTTAAGTTCAATGGATCCACGCAAAATAAAAAACACACCAACAAGGGCTGCCACGGCGACAGCCCCTTCAGCGAGAACGTGCCATGCAGCAACTCCCTGGCTGGAGTCCGTGACCACGTCAACACCCATCATCACGGCGATGGCAACAAGAATACTGACGATGATCATTCGCTCGCGTTGGTTCATTGAATTTCTCCGCTAGTCATTGTCGTCATCATCATCGTCGTCTTTTTCACCGGCATAGTCTTTATTGGATTCTTTCGAATTGAATCCTTCGTGTTCTTCTGATTCATTTTCACCTAGTTGCAGACTGGTTCCAAAAAAATTCAGAGTTTGTGTCTGCGAGTCATAGTTTTTCATAAGGTTGATCCAGAAGCCCGCAACTAACGCCAAAAGCACAAGTCCTACGACAGGGCGAGCGGACTCAATAGGACTTTCCCCTGAAACCTCCTGCTTTTTGCCGTCGATCATGCTGAGCCCGATCATGTCTTTATGTTTGAGGGTATGAACAACCACGCCCACCACGTGAAGAATGGCGATGATTAAAAAGCCATTGGCAAAGAGTTCATGAATATCTTCATAGGCCTCTTTATCTCCAGTCGACATCAGGTAGCCGGTCACCGCAAGCCCCAGGGCTAGTAACATCATGGCAATGGCGGCCCAACTGGATGCGGGATTGTGTCCCAGATTGCGTTCGGAACGAGCGGTCACGAGATCTGAGAAATATTTAACCAGCTTGCCGGGATTGAGGGGGAATTCAGAAAAGCGCGCATAGCGCGTACCCACAAATCCCCAGACAATTCGTAAAACAGTTAAAAAGGCCAGCGTGAGGCCCAAAAGCATATGATATGAAAAAAGCGGAGAGTCATCATCCACCGTTTTGCCGATGAAAAAGGATCCTACAAAAAGACCGGCAAAGATCCAGTGGAAGAGTCGGGTGGGAAGATCGTAAACAAGCTGATTTCTCATAACTGCTCCTTTTTAAGATGAGAGATGCTTTAAGAATCGCTCATTTATTCAAAAAGTCTATAGACCGAATGACCTATAACAAAGAAATCAGGATGTTAGGGAGTGCAATTTAATCTTTCTGTTGAAAGGCTTTCCATTCACGCAGTTTACGAATGCTCTGTTGCAATACAGTTTCTAAAATCACCAGTTCCTTTTTGGTCGGCGTGTTTTGCAAAAGCATGCGACGAAGGACGGTGTACACGTTGATTTTTCTTTGTCGCGTGAGATCAAAACCCATTTCCTCCAGCCACATTTTTAAGGTGGCGTCGGGATTGATGCCTTCGATTCCTTGAGGAGCTCGGCGTGCTTTTCCACCGTCCAGGCGGGTGCGTTCGCCACCCCACTGCAGGCGAAGCGAGTACATGGCAAGCAGCGTGGCTTGAGCCAGATTTAAACTCCAGTTTTCTCCAAAAGTCGGAAGACAGGCACAGAAATTGGCGTGTTCAAGGTCCTCCGCAGAAAGCCCCCAGTCTTCGGGGCCAAAGACCAAGTGAACAACATAGGGAATTTCGCTGCGAAGTTGGAACTGAGGTGCATGATCGGCGATATCATTGAGGACATCACCAATATCACGCACTTGACGGCCTTTCCCGTCGCGAGCCGTGAAACAAATCTTGATGCTTTCAGGTTCTTTTTCAAGAAACTCGTCCCACGAAGAATAGGTGACACGATTTTGTAATCCCGCTTGTCCTGTGGCCGCCGTCTGCTGAGCCTCATAGGTGATGTCGCAGGCCGGAGCAATGAGGATGAGTTTGTCGCATCCCATATTGCTCATCGCACGAGAGGTCGCGCCGATGTTTCGTTCGTAAATCGTGCGCACCAAAACAATGCGCACTTCAAAGGGACGTCGAGGTTTCATTAAAGAGCTCCTGATAAACTCAAACCATCTTGAATAAGTTCGCGGGTCTTTTCATCGGTTTTCGCAAGACTTTCAAGATATCCCTCAAGCTGTCGTTTTAATCCGGCCTGAGGCGCACGAGCGGTGACAAGCTCTAGGGATTCTAATAACAACAACCAGTCTGTTGAGAACTCTGCGCGATGAGAATTCAACACAGACTCCAGCGACTGAACCAGGGCATCGCCTTGGACTTTGTCTTCACGAAGTTTTCTCACGGCACCGTAGTGGGCATGTTTTAAAAGTTCTTTTTCGGAATACTTGGGAGCTGGAACTCGTTTTGCGACAAAGTCCGAGGTTTCGCCATAAGCTTCTCGATCCGCAGGTCCTCCAAAAACAGAAGTGACTGACGACCCGACGGCCATATCGAAGGTGCCCCAGTCCGGAGAGAATAGAATTCGCCCCTGAAGTTCTGCTTGGGCTTCGGTCAATGTAATCAAAATAGTTTTCCCATTTTTGACCAGGCGACTTTGCACTTTTCCAGTTACGACGACACCGGAAGTGTATTCAAGGCGAGTGACCTTTCCAGGTTCGACCTGCAACGAAGTCCACTCTTCGTCAGTGAAAGTCGACGGACATTTTGCGGGATGATTTTTCAAAAAACCCACTGGAGTTCCAAAACCCTGTGCATGATAAGTTTTGTTATGCCCAGGAAGTTCTTGGTCCGCAAAACAAAGTTGCGAAGGACCTTGCAAGCGCAGATAAGCCACTTCGTTATTTGCCGTGATGGCTTCGATAATCTGTCCAGAAATCTGCAGACCTGAATTGAGTTCGGCACTGTTGACGGATTGCGCTTGAATCGCTTTATTCAGCCCCTGAAGGCCTCCCACGCGGAAGGCCATCTGTGCTGCCATGTCTTCCAGGACCTGGGAAAGACTTTTAAAGTCCGCAGCGACATAAAGCTGTGGCTGAGGTTCGGTGATATCGTAGCCCATCTTGATGCAATCCACGGTTAAAGGAATTTTCTTAACTTTGGCACTGAGGCACCACTTCGATTCGCCGACGCTGGAAAGAAGTCCCGCACCAAAGATTTTCGGGTTTTCAAGACTTCCGATCAATCCGTACTCGGCGGTCCACCAGTTCATACGTGAAAGCTCGGAAGCTTCCGAGATGTGAGAGATGGACTTCCCAACCTTTTCTAAGTTTTCTTCAGCTGCTTTGATCTCGGCGGCTGTCGAAGACGGATTTTCTTTAATATCAGAAAGTTCGCGGATGGCTTCGTAGAGATCCAAGTCTTCCTTGCTGATAATGGCTTTTTTGGCAACTTGTGCATATTGACGAAGGTATTCCGAGAACTCTGGATGAATCAGAATCGGAGCATGTCCCGCGGCTTCGTGCACGATATCTGGCGCGGGCGTGTAAAGAAGATGATCCAGTGTTCTCATGTCCGAGGCGATGGGCAGAACTCCTAAAGACTGCAATTCCATAAAAGCGGCGGGAGGGATGAAGCCACTAACAGGCAACGCTCGCCATCCGAACTTTTGCAGCTTTTCGCTGACTTCTTCGATGCGCGGAATACGCTCAACGTCGATGCCAGTTTTTTGCAGACCTTCGACATAACACTCGTGGGCGTGCTTAGAGAGATAGGCTTTGAGCTGGCGCAAGATATAGCGCCACACAGCTTGATCTACAGGCGTGTACTTTTCGTAGTGTTGTTCAACGACGTATTTGCGAAGGTGTGGAGGTAAAAAATCCATTTTCTCTTTAGTTCTTTCTTAAAGTGAAGGGTCTTCTTTGGAAAGATAGTTTTGCACGTAATCGGCCACAGCCTTTTCCAAAGGCCATTTTGCGGGACTCATTCCCGCAGCTAGCCACTTATCTGTTTTAGCTTCCGTGTAGTATTGATATTGACCACGAATATTCTCTGGCATTTCAAGCCAGTTGATTTTCATTTCTTTTTTCATCGCGGTAAAGACGGCGCCCGCTAAATCCAACCATGTGCGAGGTTTTCCAAAGCCCATGTTGTAAACCCCATTCGTCGGAGTTTTTTCCATCAACTCGGCCATCCAGCCGGTGACGTCCTTCACATAGACAAAGTCGCGCATAAATTCGCCGTCTTTGTATTTAGGATCGGCGGACTTAAACAAGCCTAAGGCCCCTTGTTCTTTGATTTGGTTGTAGGCCTTAAAGGCCACGCTTGACATCGGACCCTTGTGATATTCATTCGGGCCGAAGACGTTAAAAAACTTAAGACCATACCAGTGCGGAGGCGTTTTGGTTTGTTTGACGGCCCAGCGATCAAAGAGAACTTTCGATTCTCCATAAAGATTCAGAGGGCGCAGCTTTTCAGGATCTGTCGTATCGTCAAAACCCAGTTCGCCGGCCCCGTAGGTGGCGGCACTGGAAGCATAGATCATGGATTTTCCGTACTCTGTACACCATTCAAAAATTCTTTGTGTGTACTGAGTGTTATTTTCCCAAAGGAATTCTTTGTTGATTTCCGTTGTTGAAGAGCAAGCCCCCATATGGATGATCCAAGAGACCTTCTTCTTTGCTTCATCACTGTCAAGGAAGGCCCAAAGTTCGTCCTTGAGAAGAAATTGGGTGATCTTTTGTTTGCGAAGAAGGTTGCGTTCACTCAGTCCGACGGAATCCACGGCGACGATATCCGTGTGGCCTTTTTGGTTTAATTCCCAGACCATCACGCTGCCAATAAAGCCATTTGCACCTGTAACAATAATCATACTGAATTCGACTCCGAGGGGGGTTTTTACGTTATATGCCTAAGAATTAAAACCTATTACAGAGCCTGGTTTTTCTCAAGGAAAGGGGGGTGGTTTTTCCTTCGCTTGGCGGCATAAAAAAGCCCCCCTGTTGAGGCCCTGTTCAACCTGGAAAAAAATACCCAAAAAGGGGTCCATAATTGAACCAATTCGATCTGAGGCGGCACGACCGTTGCTCAAGAGTGTCACCAGTTGGGAGGCGATGAGTGCTTAATTCACCGCGATTTTTCTTAGTCTCATTGTTAGTATTGGCCGTGGGGGTCAGTCTTTCTCTGTCACGTTCTCACAGTGACGCTTCCAAGGTGAAGTCCATTGAGGACTACTGGGCTGAGACGGGGCTCGGCCCAGCAGCCTTGGAAGACCTCTTGCAAGATCAAACTTGCGGCAGTTCTGAGCGTTACTTCTTGGCCTGCGCTAACGCGGTTTTGAATGTGGCCAATCGTTATAACCTCAGTCTCAATACCGATGGCAAATTGATCTCTGTTCGCAAAGCGTTGTCCACTGACATGAGTTCAGAAAAAAAGCAGCTGGAGCCGTGGAAACAGTTCTTTACGAATCACACCGACAAAGCTGTTAAAATCTCTTTCCTAAATGCCTGGAAAGAGCTTGAGACCGAACACATCAAGTCGTCTCAAAAATCTATGATGGTGGGACTTGGTTTGAATGGATTTATCTCTGTTTTCCGCGATCCTCACACTTACCTGATGCCGGTGTCTCAATTTAAGGAAGTGATTTCCAAGGCGGACAGTCGCTCCACATCCTTGGGGATTACTTTGGGGATTTCTCAAGGTCAGTATGTGGTTCGCAAGGTGACCGAGGGCAGTCCCGCAAAGCTTGCAGGTATCCAAAAGGGCGACGTTCTTCTTTCGATCAATGGACACAAGACACAAGGCCTTATGCAAGGTCGTATCTCAGAGCTTCTTAAGGGTGAAGTGGGCGATAAAAGCACTTTGATTCTTCGTCGTGATGATGAAGAACTCAAGTTCAAACTTCGCCGCACCGAAATCACCGTGGCAACTGTTTCTACGCGTGTGATTGAGGGGATCAAGCCCACTGCCGTGATTGGTATTAATAAATTCGCAAAAGGGGCTTGCACGAAAGTGAAAGAGTCTTTGGAGCTTGTGAAGAAGTCCCATGTGCGTGGATTGCTGTTGGATTTGCGCGACAATCCAGGCGGTCAAATGGAAGAAGCGGCTTGTATTGCAAGTCTGTTCGTAGGTCCTGACAAAAAGATTTTTGAAATTCGTTATCTTGATCCTAGCAAAAAAGCAGAAGAGTACTATGGCGGAGAAGAAAAGATCTTTAATTTGCCGATGGCAATTCTGGTGAATGGGTCCTCAGCCAGTGCTTCAGAAATCGTTGCGGGCGCTTTGCGTGATTTGAATCGCGCGGTGTTGGTGGGCGAAACGACTTTTGGTAAAGGTTCTTTCCAAGAGGGTGAATACTGGTCTCAGAACAAAAAGATCGCTTTGTTTGAAACGAAAGGTTTTTACTATCTTCCCTCAGGACGCTCTCCTCAAATGAAGGGATTGGTTCCAGATGTCGCTGTTAACTTTGACAATATTTCTGTAGGTCGCGAGTCTGACCAGTTCATGAATCCTTTGCGTGCGCCCGAAAAACAAGTTCTTTCTTTGGCAAAACATTTTTCGGCGAACGACTGTTTGGGTATGGATGAGGGGGCTTCTTCGGAGGACCTTCAGCTTTCAAAAGCTCGTGAAGTTCTATTTTGTTCAAGTTCAGTGGCAAGAGCAGGGTTATGATCACAACAAGTCTATTTAAACATAAGTTTATTCCCGCAAAAAAGAAGTCTGATTTCTTAATGATCGTCCTGCATGGTCGCGGCGACAGCATTCGTCCTTTCTATTCATTTAACGATGAGCTCAATATTCCAGAGATGAACTATTTGCTCTTAAATGCGCCACGACGTTTTATGGATGGATACACCTGGTACGGAGAGCCTCCTTATCAAGGGAATGGCGTTCTTAAAATTCGTGAAAAGCTTTTTGATCTGTTAAATGATCTTGAAAATCAGGGCTGGAGCAGTGAAAAGATTTTTCTTTTCGGTTTTTCGCAAGGCTGCCTTATCAGCGCGGACGTGGGTTTAAACTATCCTAAAAAGCTGGGGGGTGTGGTTGGTATCAGTGGATACTTCAACTTCTATCCTCGTTGGCGTGCGAATATCTCCCATGAAGCCAAACACACGCCGTGGTTGTTTACGCACGGACATCAAGACGACATCCTTCCTCTAGAGGAAACCAAGTACGGGGTCGATAAGTTGAAAGATGCGGGCCTTCGCGTGGATTGGGTTGAAATGGATAAAGACCATTCTCTTGAAGAAGAGGAGTATCCTCTGATCCGACGTTGGGTGCGGGAACAACTGGCCGACTTAAAATAAGTCGGCCCTTCTGATTACATATATTCAGCCATCATAGTTTCAAAGGTCTCACGCGAAGGACGTAAATCTGTTTCGCGATAAGACGCCAAGGGGCGCGTGGGGGCATTGAGCTTCTCTAGAAGCGTTGCCGCCTCCGTGTTCTCGTAGAAGATTCCAGTTAAAACTTCGCCGTTTTTATAGGCCTTACGGATCTCTGCGGTGGCGGCCAAAGGATCTGCAAAGGGACCAACTTCTTTCATGGGCACCTCATGAGCTTTAAGATAAGAATAACTCTTCATTGATTCGTCGTGATTGTTAAACGTGATACAGGGAGACAAGATATCGATGATGGCCGTTCCATTGTGTTGGAAGGCCTTTTGAAGAATCATCGAAAGCTGTGACGGATTTCCGACGAAACTGCGTGCAACGAATCCGCAACCCAGTTCAAGGCTCAAGGTACAAACATCCAAAGTTTCGAAAAGGAAAATTTCACCGTTTTTACGAGGAGACCGTGGGTCTGCGGTCGGCGAGAATTGCCCCTTCGTCAGTCCGTACACGCCGTTGTTGGCGACCAGATAAACCATGGGAAGGTTTCTTTTAATCAGGTGAACAAAACCCCCGATTCCGATGCTGGCCGTGTCGCCATCACCGCTAATGCCCAACATCTTCAGTTGAGGATTGGCAAGTTTTGCTCCGGTCGTTACCGGGGCCATCCGCCCGTGCATAGAGTTGAAGGCAAAAGACTGGGACATGAAATAGGCGGGCAGCTTGGAAGAGCATCCAATGCCTGACATCTTAGCGACCTCAAAGGGATGAATGCCCAGATTGAAACAAGCATTGGAGATCTGATTGGAAATCAAATCATGGCCACATCCTGTGCACAGAGTGGAGGGACTGCCTTTGTAATCGTTTTTAGATAAAGAAGGAGATTGCATGGGCGAAGTCCTTTCTAAGGTTTTCAGCATTCATGGGAAGACCACTGTGGTATTTCAAAGAAACCAATTTGTTAGCAAGCTCTGGATATTCCATCGCCAAAAGTTGGAACATTTGTCCGTCCCGGTTTTGATCGACAACAAAAACCTTTTGATTTGCTTCAATGAACTTTCGTACTTCCGCCGAAAAAGGCAATGCCCGTACCCGGCAGGTATTCAGAGTCATTTGGTCTTTGAGAAGATCTTTGAGCTCATCAACGATATTGTCCAGAGGGCCATAGTAGAGGACGCCGGCAGCGCCACCTGAGTTCGTCACAATCGGTGCGGGCACCAGAGTGCGAGCGGTTTCCCACTTCTTAGTAAGCCGGTTGGTGACTTCCTGATAGGCCACTGGATTCTCGGTGTAAACAGCGGCGGCACTGTGGCCTGAACCGCGCGTAAAGTATGCGGCATTAATGTGAGGAGTCCCCGGCAAGGTTCGTTGCGGGATTCCATCCCCATCGACATCTTTGTAGCGTTCAAACTTAAGACCCTTTTCAAGATCTTCCAAGGTGACGATTTTCCCTCGGTCATAAGGGCGCTCTGGATAAGCCCATTTTTCTTCCGCCCACACATTCATGCCCAGATCCAAGTCACTTAGGACAACGATCAGTGTTTGCAGTCGTTCCGCAAGATCAAAGCAGGTCTGACCGAACTCGAAACACTCGGCCAAAGTTCCCGGGAAAAGGCAGACGTGTTTGGTATCCCCATG
>JAHRXB010000128.1 GCA_019104905.1 Bdellovibrio sp. | reverse complement strand
CCAGGACCTTTGAGTACTCTGACGCCCACCCCAACACCGGCTCCAGTTTCGATGCCATCACCCACTCCTTCGGCGACTCCGGCGGCCTCCGTAAAGGCGACGCCAACACCTTCTGCGACACCCGCTTCTTCACCTGTGGCGACACCGGCACCCTCGGCGACTCCCACCCCGACCGCGGCAGCAAGCCCTACGCCGACCCCAACTCCAAAGCCCGCAGAAGCTAATAAGCCTGTCGAGTTGATCGTAGAAGCTTTAGATACCGTCGAAATCGAATATTCCGCACCGAATGGAAAGCCACAGAAAATTAAACTTTCCGCAGAGCAGGTTCACACCTTCAAAAGCAAGAGCGGTCTTAAAATTAATTTTTCTAACGGTGGTGCGGTCAATCTGATCCTTAACGGAAAAGAAATCGGCATTCCCGGAGACTTGGGTAAACCCATTAAGCTGAGTTATTAAAATTGAAAGATTTAAAGCGCCTTTGGGGCCTTAGCCTCCTGGTCAAACTTGTACTTGCGGCACTCATTCCCCTCAGTGCCGATGAAGCCTATTACTGGGTCTGGTCACAACGTCCCCAACTCAGTTACTTTGATCACCCGCCCATGGTGTCCTGGCTTTTTTATCTGGGACATTTTCTAGAGCCTCTGATGAACGCTGTTCGCTGGCCCGCCGTTATACTTGGTCACGGCGTGATCGGACTGTGGTTTTTGATTCTTAAAGATCACCTCCCCCTGGAGAAATTCAAGGTGTGGACGTATCTCGTTTTGTTCTCTCCTTTGCTCGGCTTCGGATCTTTGATCATCACGCCGGATCTTCCTGTATTGTTTTTCTGGTCCCTCTCTATCTTGTTTGCCCTTAAGGCTCTGCAGACAAAGTCCCTCGCCTCTTATGCCGCCCTTGGCGCCTCTTTGGGTCTGGGTTTTACCTCAAAGTACCATATCGTTTTGTTTGTGCCCTGCTTGGTGGTTTATCTTTTCGCTGAAAAGAAATGGAAAGAGGTTCGTTGGTCCGGCGTGGTTCTTACGATCCTTGCCGGCCTTTTGTTTTGTTCACCTGTTATTATCTGGAATGCGCAAAACGGTTTTGCATCTTTTGAGTTTCAGTTAAAACATGGTTTAGAGAAGACAAGTTATAATCCCGAGTGGACCCTTACTTATATTCTTGGTCAGATTCTAATTCTTTTTCCCTTGGTGTTCTGGGCGGCATTACGTTCAAAACCTCCTCAGTCCCTTCGCTGGCTTGCCTATTTTGCGTGGGGGCCCTGGCTGTTTTTCTTGCTGACGTCTTTTCGAGCCCTTGTTGAAGCCAACTGGCCCATTATTGCTTATCCAGCCGCTTTGGCGTTGGCTCTCTTCCATCCCAAAATCCAACAATGGCTGAAATACTATGTGATTTTTTGGGGCGCCGTGGTTTCAATCGTTATCGGCACCGTTTTTATTCCGAACTTACGCCGCTTGAATGACAAAATTGAAGAGCCCTATTTATTTCAACAACTCAGCCAGGTCGCTCTCGAAGTCAGCCCGCTTTATGCCAGTTCCTATCAAATGGCCTCTTCAATCTGGTATTTTAGCAAAGTTCCCACTTTTAAACTTAAAGGAATCAGTCGTTGGGATTTTTTTGACACTCTTCCCGAGGCCATCCCCCAGGGGAATCGTTTTTATTTGGTGAAGCGAGAGGCAAATGGTTTACCGGACTGGATTTTTCAACAACAATGGCAAATGAAGGAAGTAAGAAAAATTGCTCCTGATTTTGTCCTGTTGGAATTCAATAGACCATGAAAGCACTGATCACGATTTCCTTTTTGCTGGTGAGCTATTTCTTGTACGGATTTTATATCAATCAGTACGAAACCTCCGTCGTTCCACCGCAAATCGCCCGCGAGCACTCTCGCAGCCTCAATGATTACAAAGGCGTACTAAACGTTCATACAGATCTCAGCAGCGGTTCGGCCTCATCCAGTTTTGTCATCGCCTCTGCGAAACTTGCCAACCTTGATTTTCTGATGTTCACCGATGTGAACGTCTTTAATATGCCGACGACATTTGAGTCCTACCATGGAAATCTTTTAGTTTTTTCTGCAGGGAAGTATAGCTATCTGGATTCGCGACTGATTTATTATTCTCTCACCCAAGAAGGAGTCGGCAACAACCTGGGTGACGCTCAAGTTAAACTCTCGGATCTTCTATCTCAAAAAACAGGTGCTAACAAAGACTCCCTGACAATCCTGGCACACCCCTACAAGGCAGGTTACTCTTGGACAGGGGAAATCCCCAGTGGCCTTGATGGCTTTGAACTTTTGAATCTGAAAAGTTTGGTGAATCGCGCCTGGAGTGAGTCAAAAATTTCTACCATTTGGAGTTTGGCGATTTATCCGTTTAATCCTAGTTTGGCCTTTCTTCGCCTCTATACCGAACCGACTGATGAAATTGCACTTTTAGACAAACTAAGCCAACAGCGTCGTATTGTCGTTTATGCAGGAACAGAGGCTTCAGCTCGTGCGATTCCTTTGGCAAACTACTTTATTCGCTTTCCCAGCTATAAACGATCTTTTGAATTCATGAGCAATCACCTTCTTCTTAAGTCCGAGCTGACCGGAAGCTTTAATAGTGACCGCGTGAAAGTTTTTAATGCCCTTAAAAATGGAAACTTCTATATGGCGCTGGATATGTT
>JAHRXB010000114.1 GCA_019104905.1 Bdellovibrio sp. | reverse complement strand
CGACATTGGTTTTCACCAGAGAAGCTTCTTTGAGAAGTTGATACTTGAAAGCTTTTTTAAACTCTTCGGGGCTCGCTTCTGAAAGATCATGATCTGCATCCAAAGCGGTGGGGGCCGTCTCTTGATCCGAGGCGACCTGTCGCTGGGGATTTAATTTTTTCTCAAGAACCGTAACAGCAAACGGAAGAGCTGCCAGCAGAAGAATCAGACTCATCATGCGCGACATTTTCTGTAAAGGCGTTTTTCTTCTCATTTTAATACTCGCACTTGATGGTTTCGCGATCAGCCGTTGTTAAAGTATCTCTTTTGATCGCGCCGCTTAAGACGGACCACATAACACTGGGAATGGTGCTTCGATGTTTGAGTCCAAGCACATGTCCTAACTCGTGAATAAGAAGACTTTCAAGATGGACATCGTAAGGGGTCGTGGGACTTTCGATAAAAAAGTTGAAATACTTATTATTGATAGCCACGTCGGACTCGTAAATCTGCGTCCCTTTCCAATACAGATTTGTCAGACCCTGCATGTTCTTTTGGTTGTCCGACCACTCGCGCAGCCAGTGAACTGTGTTTTGAGTATCTTTTTGTGCCGTTTCTGGCAGAAGGTTTTCTGTGCGAACAAATCGAAACAGGGTCATGCCAGCAGACTCATCCCAATGATGTGCTGCCTTTTTTAAAGTGTCCTCATACTCGAGAGGATAGCCTTTGTGGAGCTGCAAGGTGATGGGAATATTCTTTTTCCAAGAGACGCGTTGGCCATAAGCATTCTGGACAAATCCACAATCATTCTCGGCAGCACTGGCCAGATGTTCCTCATCCCCGGGCCCAACAGAAGGCCCCTTCTGGCATGAACAGAGCGCCAGCAAGGAAAGGGTGAAGATGATGTATTTGTTCATAGAATTTAAGTTTACACGAGTTCGAGTCGTATATGTTGAGGACTTTTTGAAAGCTCGACGAAGGTTTGTGCCTCGACATGAAAATACAACAAAGTTTTGTTTGCACATTGAGGGGGTCTCCTCATAGAGTTGGGAGGATGATTATGGAGCTGGTCTTCTCATTTCTCTTGAATACCTGGAAAGATTTTCCAGAGATGAGCGCGTGGGCGGAAGAGTACTTGGGGGGCACTCATTCTTTGATTGAGGGAATTAAGGAAGAAGAGCAAATCTTCTGTATCTTAGAGAAAAACCATCTCTTGTCTTACGATGGGCGACGAAAGAAACAACTGAAAATCAAAATTCCTAAAGAATGCGAACGTTCCGGCTTTAAGATGGCGGCTTTTGATGAGATCGACTTTACCAGTGAAAGTTTGGCCTCGCAGAACTATCAGGGATCGTGGGATCAAAAAGTGGACGTGCGAATAAAGGGGCAGAAGCCCTTTACTTTGTATGTGCGACAGGACAAAAAATACATCGGGGCTCATTCCACGAAAGGCTGGTCGATGTGGATAGAAAGAAAAGCCGGACATCTTCGCTATGAGTTTGTTGATCAAAAAAGAACGACCCATTTTCGACTCAAAGCCAAGGGAGATCTAAATCCTCTCAAAGGCGGTATTGCCCGTCTTCACGAACTTGAAGCACTGTATGTATGCCGAGATGGCAAAAAAGTGCAACGAGCCTTGGCGATCTTTGGAGCGGCGAGCGAGGGCTATCGCAAGGTGGCTTACCAACGCCTTGGTGATTCTTGGGCGCCATCTTATGAAGAATGCTCCCGAAAGAAGTCTTGCAAGGAGCCCTTGCGAATCTCTTTGAGTGAAGAGAAGGTTGAAAAATTCAGCGATATTTCGTCGAAGAGCTATCTGGATTTTATAGAAAGAGGTCAGCCGCTGTCGTTTATGACAGTGGAGCCTGACGAGCTGGTTCCACCGATGTCCATATTCAGATAGGGACGTTAGAAGTAAGAGTCTCCCCAATCAATCAAGGTGCTATTAATCCATGAAATGCGTTCTCGCTGGGTGATTCGTCGACCTTGTTTCAGAAAATTCATCACTTCGTTGCGCAGGTCTTCGGCCGTGGGTTCGTGAAGAATCAATGCTCCACTTTCTGTGTCGTGAATAAAACTTCTTCTATTCAGGTTCACACTGCTGATAAAACTAAGCTTCCTGTCAATCACCAGAATTTTGGCGTGCATGATGGATTTGTCATTCGTCCACTCGTAAATTTCGACATTTTGAAGATGGCGATTGATGCCTTCTTTGTTCACGTCCTCGGCGATCTGTGGTGTGCCATCTCCGGCCAAATGAATACGAGTCATCACCTTGACTTTCACACCTCGCTGAACGGCCCTATCAAGTGCGGCACTGATTGCGACCGAGGGGCGAAAGTAAGGAGTCGTCAACAACAACTCCGATTGGGCGGAATCGAACATATCAATATAGAATCGCTCCAACTGATATCCGTCGAAATAGGGTAAAGACATAATATGTCGGACCAGAGGAGTCTGACTTGGTAAAGCGCGAAGGCGGGCGATCTGATCCGAGTCGGCCTCGCGGGTGATGTTAACATTGGTAGAACGGAAGCGTTGAGTTTCAGGATCTCGGGTCCAGAACGACAACATTTGGGAAAGTACTGACTTAACGAATGAATATCCTCTCAACTCCACTTCGAAATCATCATAATAGATATAGTCTTCTTCGCCTGCGCCGTAGTTCTTAAGGTATTTGTAGGCCTTATAGACGGGGGTATCGCTGAAGATATAAGAGTCGCGAATATTTCTTCCACCCGTGATAAGAAAGCTTGCTTTAGGATTCGACGAAGAGTGGCCGATGATCAACTTGGTATGGTTGACGCGATGAAACTTATCCAGCCATCCACCATCGGCACGATCAGAGAGGCGGTATTTGTAGTATTGAACTTTCACGTTGGGCATTCCGACCTGAAGCCATTCCAGAATCTGTTTGTCTTTTTTTGTCATGGTGACTTCGGGAACAAGGATTCTTACTTGAGTGCCTTGTTCGGCGTGATAGCGAAGAGCCCGGGCAATGATCATTCCATAAAAATCGGCCGAGAAATTTAGCGAAGACACCCAGATGATATCAAAGCGAGGAGCCTTGGAGAAATCAAGATGAGCCATGGGGTTTTTGCTGTTGAAGTCCTTCCTTTGAAGGGGAGAGCCCGTGAGTGAAAGCACTTTTTGATTCATAGAAATATAGGGGTCTCTAAGATTGACCATCTTATCGAAGCTTTGAGGGCAGGTTGTGAAGTTGTAGTCTTGTTGCCAGAAAAAGCTTGTGACGTTGTTGCCAAAGTCTCCTTGGGGACGTGCGCAGATATCAATTTGGTTGGTGAGCTTAATCCACTCTGTGGAGACTCGGGATAGATCTATGAGTTCAAATCCATGGGTCCATGTCGAGGACTTTTCGGGATCAAAGAATTTGAATTGGCAGTGATTTACTCGTGGCGTGAACTGAACACGGACTTTTTGCGCGTTGACGTTGTTGTAGTACCAATTGAATTCATAGACTTGGCCCGCTCGTTCGCCCCCGAAGAAAAGAAATCCTGACTTGTAGATAATGTCCCCGTCGCACTCCAGTCGGGCTTTAAGATACTTTTGGCGTCGTTCATCCTGATCCTGGGCTAAGGGGGTGTTTTCCACAGGAAGGAGATTGTCGAATCTAAGAGTGTAGGATTCATAAAAGCGATGCTCTAAAGGGAACGGATTCCGAGGCTGCTTATTGAGTTCAAAATCCTCAAGATTTTTAATCTCCATCACTTCTTCTTTGGTAAACAGACGATTTCGAAAAGTGCCTTCAAACCAGGGTCCCAGTCCGGACCATTCTCGAAGTTGCAGTTTGGAGGACAATTGATTGGCGTGAAATTTTCTTTCGCTGAGAAGGATTTCGATTTGGGATCGAGTCTGGGGGTCCTTCACAAGATTGATATCGAAAGGGCCCGGAGGGGTGTTGGAGTTGGAGGGGTTTTGAAAGATCTGCTGACGAACCGTCCAGTCATTATTCCAAAATTTAGAAAGCTCAAGGTCAATTTCTTGAATACGATGCACGCGATCGCTATCGAACATCTCTGAACTTGGCGATCGTTGGATGTTAGTGCAAGAGGTGAGAGTCATTAAAAATATGAAACAGATAACGAACAAATTCATTATTTTTTAATCGGTATCTAGGCAAAAAAATTTAGCTTTTTGATTCGGGGATCTCATATTGAGACGGAGATTGAAGAGAGTCGTCCGTCGAACATTTCGTGGATGAAGCAGATCGCTATGAAAGTCTGGGGATACAAGAATAAAAAAAGCCTCTCTTGTTTTTGAGAGGCTTTTTTAAGAAGTCGCTTTGTAGGATCGGTATTAATGGAAGTCAGCGATTTCGTCGTTATCACGAATGAAAGTCTTAAAATCGGGCTTTACAAAAGCACTTTCACGAATGACCCCTTCTTGGCATCCCGCCAAAGTGCCTTCGTTAACGCCATCATATTCACAATCCCCCAAATACCAGGCGCGCTCAGAGTAAGTGATC
>JAHRXB010000051.1 GCA_019104905.1 Bdellovibrio sp. | reverse complement strand
CAAGCGGCGTTAATATCGAAGGACATGATGTTCTTTGCGCCCAGCTTGGTTTGTACAAAACAAGCTGTAGACGGCATCTGGTGGTCACCAGTAACGGTGCCCACGATGATCATGTCTATATCTTCAATTTTTAACTGAGCGTCTTCGAGAGCTTTTTGAGCTGCAATGACACAGAGATCAGAAGTGGCTTGGTCGCTATTAGCGACATGGCGGCGTTCGATCCCGGTCCTTTCAACGATCCACTGATCGTTGGTCTCTACCATTTTTTCGAGATCAAAGTTCGTAAGAACTTTCTCTGGTAGATAGGAGCCTATCCCTGCAACTCGAGATCGATATAATCCTGCCATGGAATCAACCTGTCTTTTAAAAATTACTTAGCTGCGCTGATTTGCTTGCCTTTGTAGTACAAAGCGCCGTCTTCACCTTTGTGTGCGCGGTGAGGACGAGTCAATTCGCCAGTTTTCTTTTCAACAGAAACTGCAGGAGCAGACAAACCGTCGTGGGAACGACGCATATCACGGCGAGAGCGAGACGTTTTCTTCTTAGGAGTTGGCATTTCAAACCTCTTTTTGAATCAGTTATAATTGAAGCACGTTAATTTAACCAAAGAATGATAAAAATCAACCCTTTAATTGGTTTTGATATTCTTTAAAACCGCAAAAGGATTTAAAGGCTTCTCGCTAGGCATTTTCTCATCATAGCTAAAGCTTCGTCCTTTCACGGGAATTTTGCAAATAGAGCAGTCCCCATTCTCATCTTCAGGGCCTGCTGCATTAAAAGGCGCAGCAAGGGCGACAACCTCGTGAAGGTACTCACCAATATCAAAATGGTGCCCTTCGTACTCAGACACTTCCGGTCCGCCCTCGGGAAGATCGCTGACGTGGTTGACCTTGGAATATTTACTTCCACGCGGCTGATTTTGCTTAGGAATCAGGATTTCATGAAATTTCTCATCAACAGGAAAGGGGATTTCGATTCCACAACGAGAACAGATCTCAGGAAGTTTGGTTTTAATGGTGCCAATAAGCTCGAAGTCTCTGGAATTCAAAGGTTTAATAAAAAACTCAGCTTCATGAAGGGTCTTGCCGATCAAGTCTGCTAGGACGCTATTAAGCTCTGCCGTTTGGCTGTTCCAGTGATAGGCTCTACCTTCTTCTGGGACTTCAGTAAGATTGATTTTCATAACAGGGCTCCCGCTTTAGCTTCGGAGGTCATTATACAAGGGGCTCGTTTTATAAGAAATGGGGCGGTTGGTCAAGGTTTGTTTTCGTCGAGGGGGCCTTGCGCCCTTATCTCGAAGGAGTAGCCTCAGGCTGGAAGCAACAAGGAGGTGCTTATGGCAACCCTCAGAATCAACGGAAATGAGTATTACTATGAAGAGCACGGGTCGAGATCCTCCCCCGCCATCGTACTCAGTCCGCTTCTTTATACCAATACCAGTGTTTATGAACCTATCGTCAGAATGCTTTCCGACGACTATCGCGTGATTATTTATGATCACCGGGGAGCCGGAAAAAGTTCTCGCCCTGCAAGTCCGGACCTTGAGCACAGTGCCCGAGACGTCGCAGAGCTTATTGAGAAGCTGAACGTCGACCCCTGTCACTTTGTCGGAAACTGTCTGGGAGCCTATGTAGGACTTCAGTTGGCGATTTTTCGGTCTGATCTGCTTAAAAGCTGCACTCTGATGGGGGTGGCGGCTGAAGCTGACAGTCCAGAGGAAATCAGTAAAATGGATAGCTACGTTGAGGACGCTAAAAAAAATGGAATGAAATCGGGAGTAAAGGCGTTTTCAGAAATGTGGTTTGGCTCGACCTTCCGAGCAACGAAGGACCCTGTCCAAGTCAGTCGTCGTGAAAAGTGGTTGAAATACGTGGCCAATCTAAAACCCGAAGAACTCGAAGAGGCCTTTCAGATATTTCATCGTAAAGACGTCACAAAAGAACTGTCCAATATTCATTGTTCAGTTTTAGTTCTTGCCGGTGATGAAGATGCACCCAAAAACATTGAGGCTTATCGTCGCCTCGCTAAAAACATTCGTGGTGCTGAGTTTAAAACAATTCATCATGCGGGATATGCTCTAGCTATTGAGCAGCCCGAAGAGGTCGCAGAGAATATTCGCAGTTTTGTAGCGAAAGTAGATCGTCAGTGGGCTGTAAAAACAAGACAGCCTCCTCGCGAAACAGGCGCAAGACCCTGAAGATTCTTTAGTCAGGAAGGAAGGGGATTTATCCCCTTCCTTCTATTGATTGCTGAAAAAATCCTGGGCCTTCATGGAAGATTTAATCAATTTAAGCTCTCTCATTTGCTGAAGAAGTTTTTCCCATCTTGCTGTTGTCATATTTCCTAAAGAACTATCTTGAGTGACAATCAAAGGTTTTTGAATTTCGGCCGCTTTATTGAAAGTTTCTAGGTCCAAGGCTTTGTTGAGGGTGGCCATATGTTGGTTGGTGTTTTGGGGATTGCGCAGATAAGCCTCCCAGCCTTGACGAGTCGCCAGGATCATCTTTTTGACTAAATCAGGTTTATTCTTAAGAGTCTCTTCTGTGGTGGCCACAACGACAAGATAGGGATTGAAACCTTCGTCAGCGATTAAAAAGCTTTTCACTTTCGCCCCGGATTTTTCAGCACTAAGGTGTTCTGTCGTGATGAAGCCTTGTTGAGAGAAGGTCTTATCGTTGAGGAAGTTTCCAACGCCCCCTAAGTACGGAACCACTTTAACTTTGGGTTTTCCGAACTTTTGAACGAGGAACTGAAAATAGGGAAGCCCTGACTGCATGGAAAGCAGCCCTTCGCTTAAGAAAACCTCTTTGAGAGATTTAAAATTTCTTTCAGCATGGGTCATCACTATGTAGGGAGAAGTTTGATAAACTGCAAAAAGCCCAATCACCTTATTTTTAGGGTTTCGATCCTGCCATAAGACGATCTCATCAGCGCTCACAATCGCAAAGTCCACTTTGTTGTTGCCCAACATCTGGACTGTCGGAGTTCCTGATCCCCCTTCAATAATGTTCACATCAAGGCCGTGCTTTTTGTAATAACCCTCAAGAGCTGCGGCATAAAAACCCCCAAACTCAGGCTCGGCTTTCCAGTTTAATGCTAAAGTCAGGGGCTTTGAAAAAGCGCTTACGGAAAGAAAAAATACAAACACAAAGAGACTGGTCTTCATTGGTTACTCCTAAGAGAGTGAGGCAAAAGGACGCCGAGAAAGAATGGTTTTGTTAACAAGAGCAAGAGTCGCTATGAAGGCGAGCCCCATAAAAGATAATAATAGCAAAGCGCCAAAGACAATGTCCACTCGCTGTTGAGTGCGGGCCGAGTCAATCATCGCCCCCAGTCCACCGCCGCCCACGAATTCTCCGGCAATAGCTCCAATAATGGCAAGCCCGGCAGAAACCTTAATACCCGAATAGATATGCGAATAGGCCTGGGGAATTTTGAGTTTTAAGAGGGTTTGTAAGCGCGAGGCCTGATAAAGTAGAAATAAATCTTTTTGAGACTCACTGGTGTTTTCTAAACCCATCAAGGTATTGGCTATGATCGGGAAGACCGAGACAATAAAACTTGAAGCGATCACAGTGGGGCTGCCAAAACCAAAATAAATCACCAGCAAGGGTGCAATCGCAATAATGGGGACCGTTTGAAAGAAGATCGCAAAAGGAAGGATGGCTTTCTTCATGAGGTCAGAAAGAGAAAAAACAAAAGCGACCAGACTGCCTAAGACAATGCTTAAACCAAGGCCGGCTAAGACATTCAAAAGTGTTTCAAAAAATGCCTGGCGAAATTCCTCATGAAACTCGCCGAGGGTCTTAAATACAGCACTCGGAGATGGCAGAAGACTTTCACTAACAACCCCCTGGCGCACCAGAAGCTCCACCAGGACTGTAAGAATCAGAAAACTAAGAAAAGACGGCAGATAACGTTTCATTCGCGAAGTCTTTCTGAAAGCAGTCTAACGATGCGATTCAAGACTTCCGACGTGCGCAAGTCTTCCGTGCGTTCTAAGGGAAGTTCCACCTTGTAATCTAAGGCAAGCTTCGCACCTTCGCCTTTGAGCATAAGGATTCTTTCTGAAAGATAAGTTGATTCAAACAAAGAGTGTGTCACAAAAAGAATCGTCATCCGTTCGCTTTGCCATAACTGGTGCAGTTGGTTTTGCATTTCAAAACGAGTGTTTTCGTCCAGCGCGGCAAAAGGCTCATCCATCAATAAAAGCCGAGGCGAACTGACGAGGGCTCGCGCTAAAGACACCCGCATTTTCATTCCGCCAGAAAGTTCGTGAGGAAAGAGCGACGACGATTCTGCGAGCTTCACCTTTCTTAGGCAGTCCATAATGCGGGTGCGTTTTTCATCTTCAGAAACTTGTCTAAGACTCTCGATAAGTTCAAATGGAAGAGCGACATTTTCATAAACCGTTCGCCAAGCTAAAAGATTCGGCTCTTGAAAAACAAAACTGAATGAAGCGGGGGCTTGGGAAGAAAGATGCAGCTCCCCTTGAGTTGGAGATTCCAATCCCGCAATCAGTCTAAGCAGTGTGGATTTGCCACAGCCCGAGGGGCCGACGATAGACACGAAAGAGCCAGGCTCAATATTCAGGTTCAGCCCTTGAATCACATCCCTTTTGGGGAAGCTTTTAGACAGATTCTGAATACGGATACCCAGCGCTTCTTTCACGTATTAAGCCCAGTCATAGTTAAAGCTGATACTGATGCGCTCTTTGGCGGCATCATTGGGCGGAACCTCATGACGAAGCCAGCTTTCAAATAAAACAATATGCCCTTCCTGAGGGGCCACAGAGATATGTCTTTGGTTGTAATCTTTGGCGTTATGCTTGCGAGGAGGAGAGGCCATAAACGACTCTAGGCGAGGATCCTCGAATTTGATTGAAGAACAGTTTTTGGGTGTTTGAACGTAGTAGGTGCCACTGATAACGGAGAGAGGGTGGATGTGCATTGTGTGAGTGACTCCAGGGGGCATGATGTTGATCCAGCAGGAAGTCATTTTCAGTTCTTTGGGGTTGATGTCCATTTCAAGGTGGCGAGCGAATTTCTGAATGTGTTTGTCGATGTCTTTTTCTAAATGTTCGAAGGTCGTGGATATCTTATGCAGTTGTGAGATGGATCCGTAGGAGGTGTAGCCGCCCCGGTAGTTTTTGAGGCACCATAATTTTCCTTGGTCATCGATCTCGGAAAACTTCAGCGCCTCTTGTTTTATCTCTTTGTTGAGCTGAGGGATTCCGCGGGGTTTTAAGGGGGAATAATAAACGAATGTGGGAAAAAGCGTTTTTATCATTTTGAGACACTCTTTTGGAAAACCAGTAAATTCTCTCTATAACCATGAAGATAGGGCTAATTCTGTATCAAGACAAGAATTGATCACTACTTCTTTGACACCTGTAAGGCCCGTTGTCGCTGAAATGTCCTGAACTCGAAATGGCGGGGGGCTTGGTTGGCACTCGGCTTGCTTTAGAAGAGAGTATCTGCAAGGAGTGATTTATGAAAAAGCAAGTACTAGCAACAGTCATCGCCATGATTCCTGCTCTGGGATTTGCGAAGGTTTCAGACTTTAATGCTCTTATTACTGAGAACGTTAAGGTGCAAAATGAGCTTCACTCCACAGTGAAACATAACATGGAAGAAGCCCGAGAAGGTGTGGCCGCAGCTGATGTTCGTGAGCGCATCGTTGTCGTTGAAAACTCCGGCGTTTCTTATAATGCACCTACAAAGAAGGATCTTTTGGCCTTTAAAAAGGAAAAAAGAAGCCACCGTGCCTCAGAAGAGAAGCAATTTGAACGCCTTGCTAATGAAATCAATTCATTGGAAGAGTAGTTTAAAGGATCAGCTTTCTTAATTCTTGCTGAGAATAAACATAATCAGCGTAAACCATGGTGTTGGTGATGTTTCGATGTCCCAACGCCACTTGCACCAGTCTTAAATCCTTTGTTTTCCTATACAGCTCGATCGCAAAAGTATGCCTTAAGGCATGAAACTTCTTTGGAACGGGGCGATACATTTCCCATATCTGATAGAGTCGATGATAGCTAATGGGGAACACTTTGGTTCCTCCTTGGGTCTCGGCAAAACGATGAAGTCGAGAGAAGATCTCAGAGTGAATGGGGATTTCCCGGTCATTAGAGCCCTTGAGACCCCTGATAAAGATGCTTTCGTCGTACGTATTTAGATCGCTGCGTTGAATATTTAAAACCTCTTGAGCCCGGGCGCCAGTTCGCAAAGCCACCCAAATCATTAAACAGTTGCGTGGATCTTTATCTTGAAAATC